>NZ_JBXAWK010000074.1:0-26431 GCF_057291755.1 Kitasatospora sp. UYEF31 | reverse complement strand
CCGGGGGGTCCCTCCCCCCGGGGGGGCGCGGCCCCCCCGGGGGGGGGCCCGTTTGTGAAACCCCCCCCCCCCCCCCCCCCCCCGGCGGGGGGGGGGGGGGGGGGGGGGGGGGGCGGGGGGGGCCCCCCCGCGTCCCGCGGACGTGGGCCGTGTACGGCCCTCGACTGCGATCTCGTCGGGCATGCGCCTCATGCTGTCACCGGGTGGCGTTCCGCATGCCGGGAACGGGGCACGAATGGTGATGGTTTACGGCGCTTTTACCGAATATTACGTACTACGAAAGGACGTACGCGAAACGACGTCAGGCGGTGACCGGACTGCTTCGTTCAGCGACGGAGCCGTTTTCCTGCGTCGGCACGGGTCCGGCGGCCTGGTCCGTTCCGGCCGCGGCCTCCCGCTCCGCCGCCAGGTTAGGCAGTGCCCCGCCGTAACGCCGGTCGCGGGAGGCGAACTGCTCGCAGGCCTTCCACAGGTGGCGCCGGTCGAAGTCCGGCCACAGCACGTCGTCGAACACCATTTCGGCGTACGCGGACTGCCACATCAGGAAGTTGGACGTCCGCTGCTCCCCTGAGGACCGGATGAACAGGTCGACGTCCGGCATGTCCGGCTCGTCCAGGTACTGGGCGAACACCTTCTCATCGATCTTCTTCGGGTCGAGCCGCCCTGCCGCGACCTCCAGTGCGATCAGTTGCGCCGCGTCGGCGACCTCGGCGCGGCCGCCGTAGTTGATGCACATCGCCAGGGTGAGGCGGGTGTTGTGCTTCGTGCGCTCCTCGGCGATCTCAAGCTCTTCGACGACGTTCTTCCACAGCTTGGGCCGCCGGCCGCACCAGCGGATCCGTACGCCCAGTTCGTCCATCTCGTCGATCCGTCGGTGGATCGTCTCGATGTTGAAGTTCATCAGGAAGCGGACTTCGTCCGGGGAACGCTTCCAGTTCTCGGTGGAGAACGCGTACGCCGACACGTAGCCGACACCCAGTTGCGCCGCGCCCTCGACGACGTCGAACAGGGACGATTCCCCAGCGGTGTGGCCTTCCGTACGGGACAGCCCGCGCCCCTTGGCCCAGCGGCCGTTGCCGTCCATGACCAGCGCCACGTGCTTGGGCACCAGGTCCAGCGGGATCGGCGGCGCGGTCGCCCCGGACGGGTGCGGCTTGGGGTCGCGGTACTCCGCGGAGGACCGGACCCGGGCCTGCTGCGAAGCCTGCTCAAGCGCCTTCGCCCGCGCCTTGCGGCCGCGCGACAGTCCCAGCAGGATCTTGCCGCCCGTACGCCCGGTCCGGCCGTCACGTGCGTCGCTCATCAGGTTCGCTCCACCAGTCTCAGAGAACGGATGCCCCGTTCCAGGTGCCATTGCAGATATGCCGCGACCAGTCCGCTGCCTTCACGGCGGTGACGGGACTGGCTGGCGTCAGCGCGGGGCCAGTCCCCCGTCAGCAGTGCGCCGAGCAGTTCCAGTGCCTCCGCAGAGGGTACGGCTGATCCGGGGGGACGGCAGTCGCCGCACACTACCCCGCCGCCGGAGACGGAGAAGAAACGGTGCGGGCCGAGCAGTCCGCAGTGCGCGCAGTCGGCGAAGCTGGGGGCGTAGCCGGCCACCGCCAGGGAGCGCAGCAGGAAGGCGTCCAGGACCAGTGCCGGTTCGTGCGCCCGGGTGGCCAGGGTGCGCAGCGCGCCGACTAGGAGGAGGTACTGCTGCACGGCGGGTTCAGCCTCGGCGTCGGTCAGCCGTTCGGCGGTTTCGAGTATGGCGGTTCCCGCGGTGTACGCGGCGTAGTCGGACGCCACGCCCTTGCCGAAGGCTGCGAGGGTCTCCACCTGGGTGATCGTCGGCAGGCCCCGGCCCGGGAAATCGCTGCCTTTGGCGAAGAACTGGATGTCCACGTGCGCGAACGGTTCGACCCGGGCTCCGAACTTCGATTTCGTACGGCGGACCCCGCGCGCAACGGCCCGGATGCGCCCGTGGCCCCGGGTGAGGACGGTGATGATGCGGTCCGCCTCACCCAGTTTCTGGGCGCGCAGGACGACACCTTCGTCGCGGATCAGGGTCATGTGTCCATTCTGCCGTGCCCCACTGTCGTCGCAGACCCTGCGGCCCCCCGGACCCCCGGACCCCCGGACCGTCGTCCCGTCGCCCCTTCCGGCCTCTCCGGCGGCCCCGTGCGGCTGCGGCGCCGCAGGCACGGGGCGGAATGAACTCCCGACTCTGCCGGATAGTGCAAGAGAACCCGGTCATCGAACGTTCATCGCGCCGGGCATGCAGGTCACCGGGCGCTCACCTCACCGGACGTTCACCGGAAACGGACCGTCAGCGCGGCATATGTCCTGCGGCATCCTCAAGGACCCGGTCGATACGGGCCCGGGTCATCCCCAGTTGGTCGCCCGCCGCGAGCAGCATGGCCCGCTCGCCGCTGTCGTACGGCCCGTCGGCCAGGGCGATCCCGGCAGCCAGCGCGATCAGGCACTCCCGCCCCGGCTGCTCCAGATGCGGGGCCAGCGCCGTCAGCGCCGCCGCCGGCCTGTGGCTGCCCCGGACCAGCAGGTCCACCGTCAACGCAGCGTCGTCGTACGCGGACACTCCCGTACCGAGGACGGCCGCGACCGCCGCCCCGCGCGCCGCGGAGGACCCCTCCGCGGCCCCGGCGGCCAGTGCCTCCACCGCGATCGCCCGGGTCGCGGCACGCAGCAGCAGAGTCAGGGCACGCCCGGTGGGGACCTCGAGCACAGCCGCGTCGTGCACCTTGGCGCACACGGCGCACTCGACACCGCCGCCGACACGCCCCAGCCTGGCCACCGGAACACCCAGGATGATCAGCCGCCGCTGCCCCGCGCCGCGCCTGTAGCGGCGGTCACCGCCGCATCCGGGACAGAAGAACTCTCCGTCGGCGAGCCGCGTCCGGTCCGTCCTGATCCGCACCATGAGCCACATGGCCTGCGCCTCCAGCGCCCCTCACCCGGACTGCCCGACCAGGTACCGGACAGCTTCACATCGTGTGTCGCCCCGCCGACGGGACCACGTGGACGTGAGAGTCGTCATAGCGTTGTCCTTATCGCGATGGTGGCACAGGAGGTACGCATAGTCATCAGGCCGGAGCCTGCTGTCATGCCATGTCCGGCTGACCGCGCCTAATCGCGCACCACAGGCGGGCCCTCCGTCCTATCTGTGTTCGCCAACGCGTCGACGGAGACGGGTAGCCACCGGTCCCCGCGGGCCAGAGAGCCGCCGGAAGCTGTGAAGTCGGCCCCGTGCCCGATGGCGAAGACCCTCCCGAGTGCGGGGAGGAACGACAGGCCCGCCCTGCCCTATGCCCCGCCGGCCGGCCCCCATCACCGGGCGGTGAATGGGGTCGCCCAGGCCCCGGCCCGTACCGCACGGGTCCGCCGGGCGGTGAAGGCGTGGTGGCACCGCGAGTCCCCTTCTCGCCCACGTCCCCAAGGGATCGCCCCAGACCTCCCCGGAGGAATGTGATGATCTCCCCCACCACCTGCTCCCTACCCCCGCACGCTTGCCGCCGAGCTCCCCGCGCAGGCCGACAGCCCCGTACGACTGTCCAGCTGGGTCCACCGGCGCAGGCGGTTGAAGTCCGTGATTTTCCTGGTCCTCCGCGACCGCTCCGGCACGGCCCAGATCGTTCTGGAGCCCGAAAGCGCCGCCCCGCCCGAGGAAACCCCGGTCGAGGCGTACGGCACCGCGACTGGTGACGGGCGGGCAGCGACTGCACCGTCACGAGGACTACCTCCGCGCGTTGGCCGAACGCGGCGAAGACCTCGGCGTGTACGCGGGCTACCTGTCCGCCTTCGCGCACGGCATGCCGCCGCACGGCAACGTCGCCATCGGTCTGGAACGCTGGGTCGCGCGCCTTGTCGGAGCGGAGAATGTCCGCACCGCGACGCTCTTCCCGCGTGACGCACACCGACTCAGCCCCTGACTGTCTTGATCGGTCACGTGGGCCCGGCAGGGTTCGAACTGTCGTGCCCCATCGCCGTTTCCCATCGCCGTTTCCCATCGCCGTTTCCTCGCGCAGAGAGGCAGAACGCCTGTGATCCCGCCCGCCGCACCGCTCGACTACAACCGCCACGGCCACGGATACCCCCTGCCCCGCCGGCCCGATCCACAGATCGCCGCGCTCGTGGACGTGGCGCCGGGGGACGCCCGTACGGTCGTCAACGTCGGTGCCGGGAACGGTTCGTACGAACCTCAGGACCGGCGTGTGATCGCGATCGAACCCTCAGCGGTCATGCGGGCGCAGCGCCCCCGGCAGCTGGCCCCGGCGATCGTGGGAGGTGCCGAATCCCTGCCGCTGGACGACGACTCGGTGAATGCAGCCATGGCGATGGTGACGGTCCATCACTGGATCGACCTGAAAAGGGGGCTGGGGGAGCTCCGCCGGGCGAGTCGGGGCCCGGTGGTGGTGTTGACCGTCGATCCTGTCGCGGTCAGCCGGTTCTGGATCGCGGAGTACTCGCCGGAATCCGTCACGCTGGAGGTCGGCCGGGTCCCGGGGTGGAACGGGTGGTTGCGGCACTCGGCGGAGCCGAGGTGCGCACAGTGCCAGTCCCGAGGGATTGCCTGGACGGGTTCCATGAGGCCCTCTACGCACGGCCTGAGGCGTTCTACGCACGGCCTGAGGCGTTCTACGCACGGCCTGAGGCGTTCCTCGATCCGGCGGTACGGCGGTATGACGGAGTCAATCGAGCTGGGCCCTCCTGGCCCCGGGCCAGGAGGAACGGGCCGTGACCGCTCTGGGGCGGGATATCGCCTCAGGCCGGTGGGACGAGAAGTTCGGTCACCTGCGGAAGCAGGAAGCGTACGAGGGTTCGTTGCGGCTGATCACGTCGGGCGGCGGCTGACCGGGCCGTCGGCGGGTCCGCCCGTGCCACTGCGACGGGCCGGACCGCTGGTCTTTTCCACGTCGACGTTGAGGCTGCGACGGGGCCGCCCTGACGAGGGATCACACCGCTACCCTCCCTGCATGATCCCTCGCCTTGGAGCGATCGTGGTCGACTGCCACGACCCCGCCCTACTCGCACAGTTCTGGTCGCACCTGCTCGGCGCCGGCCCCGTGAACCGGGATCCGGGCTGGTCGTACGTCGATTCGCCGGACTGCCCCCGCATCGCCTTCCAACGGGTCCCCGAGGGTAAGTCGGGCAAGAACCGGCTGCACTTCGACATCGAGGTGGCGGACATCGATCCGGCTGCCGACGGCCTCGAAAAGCACGGTGCCGTACGGCAGGGTGGCACCGTCCGCGACAAGCTCGGCGCCTTCCAGGTCATGTGTGATCCGGAAGGCAACGAGTTCTGTCTGGTGTCGGACTGACGGGCCCCGCGGGGGCCATCCCGTCCTGATCTACGCCCGTGTTTCAGCGGATCGCCACGGCCTGCGGCGCCGCCCCGTCCCGCTCCAGTTCCGGGTTGGCGTGGGGAAGGTCGGCGAGTCCGCCGTACGTCGTCAGAACTGCTCCGCGCGGCGCCTGGCGCGCCGTCGCACGGAGCAGTGCCGCATTGCTGGAACCGGCGTTGAGACTGCGGCAGATCGCAAGGATCTCCATGCCCACCCGCACCATTCGCGCGGGGAATCTGATTCCGGTCATTCGGGCGACCGGTCCGTACGACCGATACGGCCCGTACAACCGATACGGCGAATGCGGCCCGTACGACCAAAGCGGGCAAGTGCTGACCAGACGCACCGCGGCCGGGTCGTCCGGCGGACCGCCGCCCCCGCCCCCGCCGTCGCCGTCGCCGTCGCAGCAGCAACAGCAGCCGCCTGTCAGGCTGCGGGAACGCCTATCACGCCTTCGTGGAACGTGCTGCTGCAGGTTCCGCACTCGACGTGCCGCCCCTGGTCTTTGAACGGGAAGACCGGGATGAAGAACAACGTGAACCAACGGCGCGCCTGCTTGTGCCGGAAGTGCCCGGCGGGGCCGCAGGTCGGGCAGTTGAACGGCCCCTCGCCGAGCAGTTTGAAGATTGTCTTAGTGCCCCAGATGAGCATGTACTACCCCGTGGATCGATGGCCTGGACGCTGTTTGACGCAGCGTCAGCGCCGCCCCTCGTGGAGCGACGCCACGGAGGAGGGTGTCATAGTTCCCGGCGGCCGGTCTGTGACGTACGGCGCTCCGCGCGCCCGGGTACCGGGTCGCACACGGCACAGCTCCACTACACCCCTGGCCCCGTGCCGCGTACGAGCACGCGGCATGGGGCCAGGGATCGGGGCCAGGCACCGGGGCCGGGGCCAAGCAGTGGATCAAGTAGTCGATCAGCTCCGCGCTGCCCTGTTCACCGCGCTCACGACGGCCTTCAGCGAGGCCCGCACGATGTTCTCGTCGATGCCGACGCCCCACAGGACCTTGCCGTCGACGGCACACTCGACGTATGCGGCGGCGCGTGCGTCCTCGCCGCCGCTCATGGCGTGCTCGGAGTAGTCCAAGACCCGTACGTCGAAGCCCAGACCGCCGATCGCGCGGATGAACGCGTCCACGGGGCCGTTGCCGACACCCTCGATGGTCTGGTCGACGCCGTCGACGACCATGTCGACGGCGATGGCGTCCTTACCGCCGTCGATCGACGAAGTCTGGTGCCCGCGCAGTGCCAGGCGGCCCCACGGGGTGCCCGCGACCGGCAGGTACTCGTCCTGGAAGACGTTCCAGATCTGCGCCGGGGTGACTTCGCCGCCCTCGGCGTCGGTCTTGGACTGGATGATCCGGGAGAACTCGATCTGCGCCCTGCGCGGCAGGTCCAGCTTGTGGTCGGCCTTCAGCACGTACGCCACGCCGCCCTTGCCGGACTGCGAGTTGACCCGGATGACCGCCTCGTACGAACGACCCACGTCCTTCGGGTCGATCGGCAGGTACGGCACGCCCCACACCAGGTCGTCGACGCCCACGCCGGCTGCTGCGGCGTCGCGCTCCATCGACTCGAAGCCCTTCTTGATGGCGTCCTGGTGGGAGCCGGAGAAGGCGGTGTAGACCAGGTCGCCGGCGTACGGGTGTCGCGGGTGCACGGGCAGTTGGTTGCAGTACTCGACGGCGCGGCGCACCTCGTCGATGTCGCTGAAGTCGATGTACGGGTCGACGCCCTGCGAGAACAGGTTCAGGCCCAGGGTGACCAGGTCGACGTTCCCCGTACGCTCGCCGTTGCCGAACAGGCAGCCCTCGATGCGGTCGGCCCCGGCGAGGTAGCCCAGCTCGGCCGCGGCCACAGCGGTGCCGCGGTCGTTGTGCGGGTGCAGCGACAGGACGACCGAGTCCCGGCGGGCCAGGTTGCGGTGCATCCACTCGATGGAGTCCGCGTAGACGTTCGGGGTGGCCATCTCGATGGTGGCCGGCAGGTTCAGGATGACCTTGCGGTCGGGGGTGGGCTGCCACACGTCGGTGACGGCGTTGCACACCTCGACGGCGTACTCCAGCTCGGTGCCCGTGTACGACTCCGGGGAGTACTCGAAGAAGATCTCGGTGTCGCCCATGTTCTCGGCGTACTTCGCGCACAGCTTCGCGCCGTTGACCGCGATCTCGGTGATGCCCGCCTGGTCCAGCCCGAAGACGACCTTGCGCTGCAGAGTGGAGGTCGAGTTGTACAGGTGCACGATTGCCTGCTTGGCCCCGCGCAGCGACTCGAAGGTGCGCTCGATCAGTTCTTCGCGGGCCTGGGTCAGGACCTGGATGACAACGTCGTCCGGGATCAGGCCCTCTTCGATCAGCAGGCGTACGAAGTCGAAGTCGGTCTGTGACGCCGCGGGGAAACCGACCTCGATCTCCTTGTATCCCATGGCCACCAGCAGCTCGAACATCTTGCGCTTGCGGGCCGCGTCCATCGGGTCGATCAGTGCCTGGTTGCCGTCACGCAGGTCGACGGCGCACCACTGCGGAGCCTTGGTGATCGTCTTCGTCGGCCAGGTGCGGTCCGGCAGATCCACGGGCGCGAACGGTGCGTACTTGCCCACCGGCATCGCAGTCGGCTGCTGTACGGCGGCGGTGGACGTCAGGGGGTTGATCGTCATGGTCGGGTTCTCTCCTGCGGCGGTGGATGCTCCCGGGCACGTTCTAGGGAACGAACCCGGATCGGCCGGCGAAGACACCAGTTTGACGGCAGCACTACACCCCGCGACGAGGGAGGCCGGCCGAATCGTTCAGCTTGGAGACGGGCCCTCGACGCGGCGGCTAAGAAGGAGCAGCCACTGACGCATGATTCGGTCACGATACCCGACGTGCCCACGGGGTGGGCGGTACGTCCCAGGACTTGGACACGCCTGCGGCGGCCCGGGGCGTGTCCAAGTCAGGAAAGGGTGCACCTTGTACGGCAGAACCGGGCCTTGTGTACCGGAGCCCTGACTGCCCGCGCCGACAGCCGGGGTCCGCATGCCGGAACCCTGGCGCACTAAGTCAGAGCCCGGGCTCGAATACGTCAGAACCCGGGCTCAGGGCGTCAGAACCCGAACTCGGTGCGTGCGTCAGAACCCGAGCTTGCGCAGCTGCTTGGGGTCCCGCTGCCAGTCCTTGGCCACCTTGACGTGGAGGTCGAGGTAGACCGGGGTGCCGAGCAGCGCCTCGATCTGTTTGCGGGACTGGGAGCCGACCTCCTTGAGGCGGGAACCCTTCGCGCCGATGATGATCGCCTTCTGGCTGGGGCGTTCGACGTAAAGGATCGCGCGCACGTCGAGCAGCGGCCGGTCCAAGGCGCGGTCCTCGCGCGGGCTCATCTCGTCGATGACCACGGCCAGGGAGTGCGGCAGCTCATCGCGGACGCCTTCCAGTGCCGCCTCGCGGATCAGTTCCGCGACCATGATCTGCTCAGGTTCGTCGGTCAGGTCGCCGTCCGGGTACAGCGGCACGCTCTTGGGCAGCAACGGCGCGATGAGGTCCGCGAGCAGCTGCACCTGGTCGCCGGACACGGCCGACACCGGGATGATCTCGGCCCATTCGATGCCGAGTTCGACACCCATGCGGTGCACCGAGAGCAGGTGCTCGGCCAGTGTCTGCTTGTCCACCAGGTCGGTCTTGGTGATGATCGCGATCTTGGGGGTCTTCTTGATCCCGGCGAGTTCCTTGGCGATGAACTTGTCGCCGGGGCCGACCTTCTGGTCGGCGGGCAGGCAGAAGCCGATCACGTCGACCTCGGCCCAGGTCGTGCGCACCAGGTCGTTGAGCCGCTGGCCGAGGAGGGTCCGCGGCTTGTGCAGGCCGGGGGTGTCGACCAGGATCAGCTGGGCGTCAGGCCGGTGCACGATGCCCCGGACGGTGTGCCGCGTGGTCTGGGGGCGCCCAGAGGTGATCGCCACCTTGGTGCCCACCAGCGCGTTCGTCAGGGTCGACTTGCCGGCGTTGGGCCGGCCGACGAAGCAGGCGAATCCTGCGCGGAAAGGTTGGGCGGCGGGTTCGGGACGATCACTCATAGGTCTCATTGTCCCTCAGGCTGCGGTATGCGCCGTCGCCCGCCCGGCCGGGGGCTTCGTCGGCGCCTCCGCACGGCGCCACAACCGGCACCCGAGCAGCCACCACAGGGCCGCGAGCGCACCGGTGAGAGCGATCAGCCCGACTGTGCTGCGTGGCAGCAGTCCACCCAGCGGCGGGTAGTGCGCGCGGACTTTTTTCGACCCGGTACGGACCGCCTCAGCTGAAGTCCACCGGAGCCTTGTCCGCAAAGCGGGCCCAGAAGGACCAGGCGAAGATCCGGCAGGCCCCGTACATCAGCGAATGGGTGAATCCGGCTCCTGGCCAGCCCCGGTGGTACAGGTCGGAGTTCTTGGGGTGGAAAAGGAGAGACCGAAGGCATCGAATCCGTACACCGTACGGCCCCGGGCTTCAGGGCCCGGGGCCCCGGGCCCTGAAGCCCGGGACGCAGGCCAGGCCAGGCCAAACAGCCCCAGCCCCAGCCCCCCGGGCACGGGGCACAGGGTCTGGGGCGTGTGTGGAGCACAGAACCGGTAGGACATGGAACCGGTGGGACTCAGACCCAGTAGGTCGTTGAGCCAGAGAGCCAGAGAGCCAGTGAGCCGTAGAGCCAGCGCCGCTGCCGCTCAGGCCCGGATCGTCACCCGCAGCACCCCGTCCGGTCCTGCGATCAGCAGCGGGGTCCCGGTGCCGCCGAGGTCGCGCACCGCGGCCAGGTCCAGGTCGGCCGCCCCGTCCACCGCGGTGACCACCGCGGCGGCCTCCAGGGACTGTGCTCCGCTCGCCACAGCCATCGCGACGGCGGTCTGCACGGCGCTGAGTTTCAGAGAGGGCAGTGCGACGGACGAGGCGACGTATGTACGTCCGGTCTCATCCCGTACGGCGGCCCCTTCGGCAGCCCCGTTGCGGGCCCGCGCGGAGCGCGCCAGTGTCAGGATCTTGAGGTCTTCCGGGCTCGCTTCCGGATCAGTTTCCAGACCCGTTTCCAGACCCGTTTCCAGACCCGTTTCCAGACCCGCGCCGAGACCCGGGCCCGCCTGCGGGGTGGTGGTGTCGCTCATCGCGTCATCGGCCTTCCTGCGCTGCTGGGACCGCCACCGCCGGCGACGGTCTCCGCTGGGATCGTGTGCGCACAGTACAAGCCGCGTCCCGGGTCAGGACGTCGTGGGTTCCGGAGGGTCGCCGTGCTCCCCGGACGTGACCCGCGCGGGCAGCGCACGGGTCACCAGGACGGTGCCGATACGGTTGCGCCGCCCGGACGGGCGTTCGGCGGTCAACCGGAGTCCGGCGATCTCCGCGGCCGCCCCGGGGATGGGCACCTTGCCCAGGAGTTTGGCGAGCAGCCCGCCGACGGTCTCGACGTCCTCGTCGTCCAGTTCGATGTCGAACAGGTCACCGAGTTCGTCCACCGGGAGCCGCGCGGTGACCCGGAAGGTGCCGTCGCCGAGTTCCTCGACG
Organism: Kitasatospora sp. UYEF31; assembly: GCF_057291755.1. Classification (NCBI taxonomy): domain Bacteria; kingdom Bacillati; phylum Actinomycetota; class Actinomycetes; order Kitasatosporales; family Streptomycetaceae; genus Kitasatospora; species Kitasatospora sp. UYEF31. Next base: position 15,586 of record NZ_JBXAWK010000074.1, on the reverse strand, counting down.
TGCGGGGTCTCCACGTCGTATTCGTCGGTGATCTCCCCGACGATCTCTTCGAGGATGTCCTCGATGGTGACCAGTCCCGCCGTACCGCCGTATTCGTCGACGACGACGACCATGTGCGTACGGGTGGACTGCATGTCACGGAGCAGGTCGGCGGCGGGCTTGCTGTCCGGCACGAAGGTCGCGGGGCGCATCACCGACTCGACCGGGGTGACCGTCCAGTCCTCACCTGAGGTGTTGCTCCACCGCGCGAGATCCTTGAGGAAGACCACGCCGAGTACGTCGTCCTCGCTCTCCCCGGTCACGGGGATCCGCGAGTAGCCGCTCCGCAGCGCCAGCGACAGGGCCTGGCGGAGGGTCTTGTGGCGTTCGATGAACACCATGTCGGGGCGGGGCACCATGACTTCCCGTACGAGGGTGTCGCCCAGTTCGAGGACGGAGTGGAGCATTTCGCGCTCCTCGTCCTCGATCAGCGCGTCCTTCTCGGCGAGGTCCACGAAGGCCCGCAGTTCGGCCTCGGAGGCGAACGGGCCCTCACGGAAGCCCTTGCCGGGGGTCAGCGCGTTGCCCAGGAGGATCAGCAGCTTGGGCACGGGACCCAGGACCCGGGCCAGGCCGATCAGGACGGGGGCTCCGACCAGGCCGACCCGGACGGGGTGCTGGCGCCCCAGGGTGCGTGGGGAGACGCCGACTGCCACGTACGACACGACCGTCATCACCGCGATCGCGGTGAGGACGGCCTGCCAGGTGCTGTCGGTCTTCTTCAGGCAGACGACGGTGACCAGCACGCCCGCCGCCATCTCACAGGCGACCCTGATGAGGGTGGCGAGGTTCAGGTAGCGGGCCGGGTCCTGAACGACCTTGAGGAGGCGTTCGGCTCCGCGCCGGTCGGCCCGTACGAGCTCTTCGGCCCGGACCTTGGACGTGCGGGCGAGCGCGGTCTCCATAGCGGCGGACAGCCCCGCGACCACGACCAGCACGACGGCTGCGGCGATGAGTTGGACGACGGTGTCAGAGGCCACGGGAGGTCCTCGTACAGTGCCCCGCGCTCACGTCTGGTCCCCGGGCGGATCGCCCGCCGGCGCCTCGCTCACGGTCGGGGTCACCGCGGTGAAGGTGCCAGTGCGCTCTTCCTGCCAGGCCCGCAGGATGCCGGCCTGCAGGGCGAACATCTCGCGCTCCTCCTCGGGCTCGGCGTGGTCGTAGCCGAGCAGGTGGAGCGACCCGTGCACGGTGAGGAGCGCGAGTTCGTCGGCGGTGGCGTGCCCGGCGGCCTTGGCCTGCCGCTCCGCGACGGTGGGGCAGATGATGATGTCGCCGAGGAGACCCAGCGGGGGGTCCTCGTCGTCCTTGCCCGGACGGAGCTCGTCCATCGGGAAGGACATCACGTCGGTCGGCCCGGGGAGATCCATCCACTGGATGTGGAGCTGCTCCATCGCCGCCTCGTCGACGATCACGATGGAGAGTTCGGCCAGCGGATGGATCCGCATCCGGTCGAGCGTGAATCGGGCGACGTCCACGAGCGCGTGCTCGTTGAGTTCGTAGCCGGATTCGTTGGCGATGTCGATGGACATGCCGGCGGTTCACTTCCCTAGGACGGACGGTCGTTCTTGCGTGGTGCGGTTTCGCCTGGTGCTGTTTTGCGTGGACCGGTTCTGCGTGGACCGGTTCTGCCTGGTGCTGTTTCGCATGGCGCTGACATGCATCCTGCTGTCAAATGCGCCACTTTTTCCTACGTCGAGCCGTCGTACGTCGAGCAGTCGTACGTCGAGCAGTCGTACGTCGAGCAGTCCTACGTCGAGCTGCGGACGTGGGGCCGACCGCCGCGGGAGCGCGGCACACCGTCTCCGTTGTCGCTGTTTTCGCCGTCCTTCCTGCTGTCACGTTCGGCGTCGTAACGGCCGTACGCGTCGACGATCCGGCCGACCAGCTCGTGTCGCACGACGTCCTCGCTGGTCAGGTGGCGGAAGTCGATGTCCTCCACCCCTTCGAGGATGCGCTGGATGACCTTCAGCCCACTCTCGGTGCCGCCGGGCAGGTCCACCTGGGTGGTGTCGCCGGTGACCACGATCTTGGAGTTGAAGCCGAGCCGGGTCAGGAACATCTTCATCTGGTCGGCCGAGCTGTTCTGAGCCTCGTCCAGGATGATGAAGGCGTTGTTGAGGGTCCGGCCGCGCATGAACGCCAGCGGAGCGACCTCGATGGTCCCGGCGGCCATCAGCCCTGGGATCGAGTCGGGGTCGATCATGTCGTGCAGCGCGTCGTACAACGGTCGCAGATACGGATCGATCTTCTCGTACAGGGTGCCTGGCAGGAAACCGAGCCGCTCGCCGGCCTCGACCGCCGGACGGGTGAGGATGATCCGGGTGACCTGCTTGTTCTGGAGTGCCTGCACGGCTTTGGCCATGGCCAGGTAGGTCTTGCCCGTACCGGCGGGGCCGAGCCCGAAGACGATCGTGTGCGTGTCGATCGCGTCCACATAACGCTGCTGGTTGATCGTCTTGGGACGGATCGTGCGACCGCGGTTGGTCAGGATGCTCAAGGTCAACACCTTGCCCGAGGCGGACGCCCCACCGGCCCCCGCACCGTCCGCGCCACCGTCGCCCGAACGCAGGAAACCGATGAGACGTTCGACGACGTCCTCGGTCAGCGGCTGTCCGGTGCGCAGCACCAGCATCATCTCGTCGAACAGGCGTTGGACGAGGGCGACCTCGGCAGGAGGGCCGCTCGCGGTGACTTCGTTGCCCCGGACGTGTACGTCAGCGTCCGGGAAACCGTTCTCGATCACCCGCAGGAGGACGTCGCGGGTGCCCAGGAGGGCCACCATGGGGTGCTTCGCGGAGATTTCGATCTTCGCCTGGACAGGCTCGGACGGGGACTGCCCCGGAGCCTGTCGTGGAGGTTGGTCCGTGCCTTCACGCGGATTGTCGCGCGTGTCGTCGGAAGAACCTGTGGACGCGGTGGGCGCGACACCGAGGCGCGCCTTCGATGCAGGAGCCATGGGTCGGCCGCGAACGGCCTGCTCACGCCTTCTTTCCGTTGCTCGGATCGGAAGAACTGTCCTGTGACCATGGTAACTCGCACGCGTCGGCGGACCCGTGGAGTTTTCCCATCCGATCGGCGGCACCCAGTGCGCCTCCTTGGGGGACACCGCTGGGGCGCCACCGCTGGGGCGCCACCGCTGGGCCGCCATTGTTGAGGGGCCATTGTTGAGGCGCCACCGCTGATGGGACACCGCTGATGGGACACCGCTGATGGGACACCGAAAACACCGATGACCGAGTACGGAATTGAAGCTACGTCCTGCGCGGCACCTTGATCCGGTCGAGGTCGTGGACCGCGACGCAGTTCTCGAACACTTCCCGGGCCTCCGCCAGCAGCGGCGCCACATCCGGGTAGCGCTGGGAGAAGTGGGTGAGCACCAGGAGCCGCGCCCCCGACTCGCGCGCGATGAGCGCGGCCTGCCGGGCGGTGAGGTGCCCGTGGTCCTCGGCCAGCCCCGCGTCGGCTTCCGCGAACGTGGATTCGCACACCAGCATGTCCGCGCCTTCGGCCAGGGCCAGCGCCCCGTCACACCATCGTGTGTCCATGATGAAGGCGAACCGCTGCCCCGGGCGGGGCTCGCTGACGTCCTCCAGCCGGACGCCGCCCACAGACCCTTCCCGTTGCAGCCGCCCGACGTCGGGTCCGCTGATGCCGTGCCCGGCCAGTTTCGCCGGGAGCATCCGGCGGCCGTCCGGCTCGATGAGGCGGTAGCCGTACGACTCGACCGGGTGGGACAGGCGGCGCGCTTCCAAGGTGAACGCGGGCAGGGCGAAGCTGACGGCGTCCCCCGCCAGTGGGGATTCCTTCAGCACCACCGCTTCGTGGAAGGCCGACGCGTGGTGCAGCCGGTCGAACCAGTGCTGGCCGCTCTGCGGGAAGTACGCGGTGACCTCGTGCTGCACCCGGTCCAGCGACAGGCGCTGGACGACTCCGGGGAGGCCGAGGCAGTGGTCCCCGTGGAAGTGGGTGACGCAGATCCGGGTGATGTCGTTCGCCGCGACTCCGGCGTACAGCATCTGCCGCTGCGTCCCCTCCCCCGGATCGAACAGGATCCCTTCACCGTCCCAGCGGAGCAGGTATCCGTTGTGGTTGCGGTGCCGGGTGGGCGCCTGGGAGGCGGTGCCCAGGACGATGAGTTCGCGAGTGGACACAGGGGTTACCCGGGAGGCCAGTTCAGGCCACGGCCACCAAGGATGTGCGCGTGGACGTGGAAGACCGTCTGCCCGGCCCCGGGGCCCGTGTTGAACACGACCCGGTAGCCCGACTCGTCGATCTTCTCGGCGACGGCGATCGAAGCGGCTGCGGCGAGGAGGCGGCCGGCGAGGGCGGGGTCGGCCGCGCCGAGTTCGCCCGCGTTGCGGTGGTGGTCGCGCGGGATGACCAGGATGTGCGTCGGGGCCTGCGGGTTGATGTCCCGGAAGGCGAGGACGTCGTCGGTCTCGTACACGACGGTGGCGGGCACCTCCCCGACTGCGATCTTGCAGAACAGGCAGTCGGACTGCCCCTCGACGGGTTGGACTGCTCCGGGCGCCATGCGCGCCTCCTTTGGCAGAGTCGGGAGAGGACGTCGGAAAGGACGTCAGGGGAGGACGTCCGGGCTGGATGCCCCGGACGGACTCGGGATCCGGCCCCGATCCTATGAGACCGCCCAGGTCGCGGGGTGCGGCGGCACAGCGGCTGGTGCACGCGGGCGACCGGCGGTGCGGCACGAAGACTCTTCCTGGGGGCGGGCTGCGTTCGGGAAGGCGCGGGGACCATCGGCACGGAGCGTGGGACGGGGCGTACGGGTACCTTCCCCGGAGCAGGACGCCGGAGTCAGCGCCGGAGTCAGCGCCGCACCCATTCCCTGCGGTACGCCGCCCAGTCGTCCTCGGTCGCGGCGAAGTCCACGTACAGCCCCACGCCGATACGGTCCGGCCCAGACGCCCCGCGCAGCCCCGTCCGCACCGCGCGGGCGGCGGTGGCGACCTTCTCGGCGTCTTCGTGGTGGCCGATGGTGTCGTCGTGGTAGGCGGGCAGGCCCATCATCACGTCGACCCCGCGCGGGGCGTTCCGGAGCGCGAGTTCGGTCTGCCGGGCGATGTAGCCGCCGAACAGGCCCCGGGTGGGCAGCCAGGTGTCGTACGCCATGACTGCGACCTGGTCGACCTGTTCGCCGACAGCCCGGAAGTACTCGGGGGACCACCATTTGGTGCCGTGGTCGCGGGGCGGGGGCGAAGAGCCCGTCGCGCTGCCGAGCGCGGCTCGCAGCGTGTGGGTGAACCGGACCGTCCCGATGAGGTTGTCGACCGGTTCGATCTGGGAGGTGGCGACGGACAGCACAGCGCCCCGTGCGCGCGTCAGGTCGTGGGCCCGGGTCAGGATGTCGAGGAAGTCACGGTCCCCGTCCGGCATGGGTTCGAGGTCGTAGTGGACGCCCTCGAAGCCGAGGTCGAGGACCTTTGTGGCCGCTGCCACCACGTTTGCGCGGCGGTCGGGGCGCCGGTCGAGTTTGCCCGGACCGACCACGTTGCCGAGCCACGCCTGGACCCGCACCCCGGGGGCGGCGCCGTGCACGGCGTCGACGAGGCCCCGTGCCTGGCGCGCGAGGCCCGGATCGAGACTCCCGTCGTCCTCCAGCGGCCCGGTGTGCACGTAGAGGTCGCGGATGCCCGTGCCGCGGATGCGGTCGGCCAGGGCCGCGATGTCCGCCGGCCCCTTGCGTCCGTCGACCCAGGCGTGTCCCATCCACAGGGCATCCCGCCCGGTGGTTCCGGCACTGTCCGCCGGAGCGCCGGTGTACTGGAGCCGGAGGGCCGTCAAGGTGCCGATTCCGGTGGTGAGCGCGCCGATGAGCATGGTGACCACCAAAACTGTCGCTCCGCGCAGGGCGCGTCGCACCCGGGTTGCTCTCACGCGGCACAGGGTGGCACAGGGTGGCACAGGGTGGCACAGCACAAGATCAGTCGGGAAGGGTCCGGCGGAGGTCGGTGGCTCCGGGCGGGCCGGCACGGGGGCACAGGTCGGTGGCCCCGGGCGGGCTGGCACGGAGCCCCAGTCGAGCTCCCGTTCAGGCCTTCTGCGGGAATCCCGGCGGGGAACGACGCAGAGCGGTCCGGTGGCCCCGTGCCTCCTGGCCCGGGGCCACCTCGTGCGCAGGGCGGCACGTCGACCGCTCAGCCCCAGCGCCCCGCCCGCGCCAGGAGCACCGCCGCCGCCGTGACCCCGGCTGTGGAGGTCCGCAGCACTGTGGGACCCATCCGGTACGTCCCGGCCCCCGCCCCGGTGAACGCGGCCAGTTCCTCTGGAGTGAGGCTTCCCTCCGGGCCGATGACCAGGACCAGATCGCCCACCGTAGGCGGCACGACGCGGGCCCATGGCCGTGTGGCGTCCTCATGCAGCACCGCGGCGAAGTCCGCGCCGGCCAGCAGCGCTGTGACCTGCTTGGTACTCATGAGGTCGGTGACTTCGGGGAAGTGCGTACGCCGGGCCTGCTTCGCGGCCTCACGGGCGGTCGACCGCCACTTGCTGAGTGCCTTGACGCCCCGTTCGCCCTTCCACTGGGTGATGGAGCGCGCTGAGGACCATGGCACGACGCGGTCGACGCCGACCTCGGTCATGGTCTCGACGGCGAGTTCACCGCGGTCGCCCTTGGGCAGGGCCTGGACCACGGTGATACGCGGGGCCGGTGCGGGTTCCTGGGTACGTTCGCTGATGTCGACGAAGAGGGTGTCCTTGCCGACGATCTTGGTGACTTCGCCCCGTACCGACAGCCCGGCGCCGTCGACGAGGACGATCTCCTCACCGAGGCCCAGCCGGCGCACGGTGACCGCGTGCCTGCCTTCCGTACCGTCCAGGACCGCCCGGTCACCTGACTGCAGGGCCTCGGTGTCGACGATGAAGACCGGTGCGCTCACGAAAAACTCCCAGCGGAAAGAGCCTGCAGAAGGATCCTGTAGAAGGACCCTGTGGTGAAAGGCCCTGTGGAAAGACCCCCGAAAAAGATGATGGGCGGATCCCCCCACGTACGGGGGGTGATCCGCCCACCATCATCACGCATCACGGGCTACCGCCCGTTGAAGGCGTCCTTCAGCTTGGAGAAGAGGTTCTGCTGTCCGGGTTTGTACTTGCCCAGGGGCCGTTCCTCGCCGCGCAGCTTGGCCAGTTCACGCAGCAGTTCCTCCTGACGCGCGTCCAGCTTCAACGGGGTCATGACCTCAACGTGCACGATGAGGTCGCCGCGCCCGTTGCCGCGCAGGTGTGTGATGCCGCGCCCGTGCAGTGGGATGGACTGGCCGGACTGCGTGCCCGGCCGGATGTCCAGCTCCTCCTGGCCGTCCAGAGTCTGCAACGGCACCTTGGTGCCGAGCGACGCCGCGGTCATCGGCAGCTCGACGGTGCAGTGCAGGTCGTCCCCGCGGCGCTCGAACTGCTCGTGCTCGCGTTCGACGATCTCCACGTACAGGTCGCCGGGCGGGCCGCCGCCGGGGCCGACTTCGCCCTCGCCGGCCAGCTGGATGCGGGTGCCGGAGTCCACGCCCGCCGGGATCTTGACCGTGAGGGTCCGCCGGGCCCGGATGCGGCCGTCGCCGGCGCACTCGGGGCACGGGTGCGGCACCACGGTGCCGAAGCCCTGGCACTGCGGACACGGCCGCGAGGTCATGACCTGGCCGAGGAACGACCGGGTGACCTGGGAGACCTCACCGCGACCGCGACACATGTCGCAGGTCTCGGCATGGGTTCCGGGCGCCGCGCCTTCACCGTTGCACGTAGTGCAGGTGACGGCCGTGTCGACCTGGATCTCCTTGGTCGTCCCGAACGCGGCCTCTTCGAGGGTGATCTCGATGCGGATCATCGCGTCCTGGCCGCGGCGGGTCCGCGAGCGCGGTCCGCGCTGCGAGGCCTGGCCGAAGAAGGCGTCCATGATGTCGCTGAAGCCGAACCCTGCGTTGCCGAAGCCGCCGGCCCCGCCGTTCGGGCTGAGCGGGTCGCCGCCCAGGTCGTACATCTGCCGCTTCTGAGCGTCCGAGAGGACCTCGTAGGCGGCGTTGATCTCCTTGAACCGCTCCTGGGTCTTCGGATCGGGGTTGACATCCGGGTGCAGCTCGCGAGCGAGCCGACGGAATGCTTTCTTGATCTCTTCGGGGGTGGCGTCGCGCCGCACACCGAGAGTTTCGTAGTAGTCCGCTGCCACTACGACTCCGCGAGAATCTGTCCGACGTACCGTGCCACGGCGCGTACCGCTCCCATCGTTCCCGGGTAGTCCATCCTTGTCGGGCCCAGCACACCGAGTTTGGCCAGCGACTGTGCGCCGTTGCCGTACCCGGTGGAAACCACTGACGTGGCGGCCAGGCCCTCATGCATGTTCTCGTGTCCGATGCGGACCGTCATCCCCGGGTCCCCGCTCTCGCCCAGAAGCCGGAGGAGCACCACGTGCTCCTCCAGTGCTTCGAGCACCGGGCGGATGGTCATCGGGAAGTCCGGACCGAACCGTGTGAGGTTGGCCGTGCCCGCGAGCACGACTTTCTCCTCCTGCTGTTCGACGAGGGTGTCGAGCAGAGTAGCCAGCACCGAGTTCACGACCGGACGGTCCTCCGAAGTGAAGGATTCCCCTAGATCCTGCACCAAGGTGGGCACATCGGTGAAACGCCGTCCGACGACCCGGGCGTTGAGCCGGGCCCGCAGGTCGGCGAGCAGGCTTTCGCTGATGGGCGCGGGGGCGTCCATGTTGCGCTGTTCGACCCGCCCGGTGGAGGTGATGAGCACCAGCATCACCCGGGCGGGGGTCAGCGCGAGGAGTTCCACATGCCGCACAGTGGAGCGCGTCAGTGAGGGGTACTGCACCACGGCGACCTGCTGGGTCAACTGGGCCAGCAACCGGACCGTACGCCCGACGACGTCGTCGAGGTCGAGTGCGCCTTCCAGGAAGACGGAGATGGCCCGGCGTTCGGCTCCGGACAGCGGCTTGATCGTCGACAGCCGGTCGACGAACAGGCGGTAGCCCTTGTCGGTGGGCACCCGGCCTGCACTGGTGTGCGGTTGGGCGATGTAGCCCTCTTCTTCGAGGGCCGCCATGTCGTTGCGGATCGTGGCCGGGGAGACCCCGAGGTTGTGCCGGTCGGTCAGAGCCTTTGATCCGACCGGCTCTTCTGTTGCGACGTAGTCCTGCACGATGGCGCGCAGCACCGCGAGCTTGCGTTCGTCCAGCACGTGGCGCACCTCCCTCGCATCAGTCGCTTCCGCGGCCGCTTCACGGCCGTTCCGCGGGACCCGGGCGCTGGCACTCCAGGACCCGGAGTGCCAGTGTACGGCGGCCGTACGACGGACCGTACCCCGCAACCACCGTCCGGGGTAGGGCATGGTAAACCCCATGAGCGACTATCTCCGCAGGTGGGAGCAGATCGGGGCGGCACCGGGGTGTTTCCGGCGGTACGTTCCGGAGTTGATGCTGAACCTCGCTGTGGTCAGTGGGGCTGACGGGCTGACCCTGGTCGACACGAGTTCGTACGAACGGGAGACCGAGGGCTTCCTCGATGAACTCGCCGTGGAGTTCCCGGGGCTCCCCGTGACGGATCTCGTCTATACGCACGGCCACTTCGACCACTGCTACGGCGGGGCCGCCGTCGTACAGCGCTTCCCGGACGTCAGGGTGTGGGGGCACGAGGCGTTGCCGGCTTATCTGGAGCGGTTCGGTGACGAGGGGCGCGCGAGCGCGGTCCACCACGGTTTTCCGGAAGAAGAAATGACGGCCGTACGGATTACCCCACCGTCCCGCCTGGTGGCCCCGGGCCGTCCCGCACGGGTCGGCAGGTGCGTGCTGTTCGCTCTGGCCCGGGGCCACACCGGTGCCGATCTGGCCGTGCACGTGCCCGATGCGGGGCTCGTCGTCGCCGGGGACGTGATCGAGGAGGGGGCGCCGCCCGCGTACGGGCCGGACTCGTACCCGCAGGAGTGGCCGGGGACGCTGGAGCGGCTGTTCGCGGAGCTCGACGCGGGCGTCTGGCTGCCGGGGCACGGGGCCGTGGTGGACAGGGCCTTCGTGGAACGGCAGATCGACTACGTCCGCGGGGTCGCGGCGCGCCCCGTGGAGCATGACGGTTCATCGGATTAACGTCGCGCCTCATGCACGAACAGCAGGAAACACCGCAGGGCACGCCGCGCAGCAGACTGTATTCCCCCGATCTGACCCCACCGTGGAAGCGGTCCAAGCCTGCCCCGGAGGTGGAGGCCGTACCCGATCTGGTGGTGGAAGAGGCCGAGACCGGCTTCTGCGGGGCGGTGGTGCGTGTGGAGAAGAGCCCCGAAGGTTTTGTCGTCACGCTGGAGGACCGGCACGGGAAGCTGCGGGTGTTCCCGATGGAGCCCCGCGCCTTCATGGTCGACGGCGAGACGGTGACCCTGGTGCGGCCTCGGTCCGGGCCCCAGTCCGGGCCCCGTGCTGCGGGAACCGCTCCCGGCCCGGGGCCCGGCACCGGACGGCCGAGCCGACTTGTGACCACCGCCTCCGGATCGCTCGCGGTGCCCGGCGCGCGGGCCCGGGTGGCCCGCGCGGGGCGCATCTACGTGGAGGGCCGGCACGATGCCGAACTGGTCGAGCGGGTATGGGGCGACGACCTGCGGATCGAAGGCGTCGTCGTGGAGTATTTGGAGGGGATCGACGACCTTCCGGCGATCGTCGCGGAGTTCGCCCCGGGCCCGGACGCACGGCTGGGCGTCCTGGTCGACCACCTTGTCCCCGGCAGCAAGGAATCGCGCATCGCGGCGCGGGTGACGAACCCTCACGTCCTGATCGTCGGGCATCCGTACGTGGACGTCTGGCAGGCGGTCAAACCGTCGTCGGTAGGGATTGAGGCGTGGCCCACAGTGCCGCGGGGCCAGCCGTGGAAGGAAGGCGTCTGCGCGGGGCTCGGCTGGCCCGTCGACACGCCAACCGCCTGGAAGCGCATTCTTGGGCGAGTAAGGACATACCGTGATCTGGAGCCGGAGCTTTTGGGCGGTGTTGAGCGTTTGATTGATTTCGTGACGACCTGACCCGGTTTCCACTCTGGATCACTATCCGACGACAATCGCAATTCGGTCTTAACATTTGGACCCCTGCCCACCATCCTGTTCCATGCAAAAATGCGGCACCCAACCGAACGGAAGGGTGCCCCTTTTTGCCTGAATTCGGCCTGAACTCCGATTCACCGCTCCCGCATGGAGGACGAGATGACTGCACACTCGACAAGACGACGTGGAATTGCCGCCTGTGCCGTCGCAGCAGCCAGCGTGTTGCTGATCGCCGGCTGCGGTGACTCAAAGGACGACAAGACGGACACGTTCAAGTTGGTGGAGCCGAACGCGACGATCAACCAGGTCGCCGCTGACCCCACCCTCGCCGCCCTGGTACCGGCCGACCTGAAGGCCGGCGGCAAGTTGGTCGTCGGAAGCGACACCACCTACGCGCCGAACGAGTTCATCGCCGCCGACGGCAAGACAATCGTGGGTATGGACGTCGACATGGGCAAGGCGATCGCCGCCAAGCTCGGCCTGACCGCGGAGTTCCAGACCTCCGAATTCACCGCTGTCATCCCCGGCGTGCAGTCCAAGAAGTTCTCGATCGCCATGTCCTCCTTGACGGACAGCAAGGAGCGCGAGGAGAAGGTCGACATGGTCACCTACTTCTCCGCGGGAACCTCGCTGGCCGTACTGAAGGGGAACCCGTCCAAGGCCGACGCGGCCGACCTGTGCGGCAAGAAGGTCGCCATGCAGACCGGCACCGTCCAGGCCGACGAGGTCAAGGACAAGCGGAATCCCGACTGTGTGAAGGCCGGGAAGAAGACGATTCTGAACGACGGTGACAAGTTCGACAAGCAGACCGACGTCACCAACGCCCTCATGGCGAAGCGCGACCAGGTGATGATGGCCGACAGCCCGGTCATCGACTACGCAGTCAAGGCGACCAACGGCAAGATCGAGAAGTTGGGCGCGTCGTACGAGGCCGCCCCGTACGGCATCGCAGTCGCCAAGGGCAACGGGGACCTCGCCAAGGCGATCCAGGGAGCGGTCCAGGCGCTGATCAAGGACGGCACCTACAAGCAGATCGTGGAGAAGTGGGGCGTCCAGGCGGGCGCGGTCACCGACTCCAAGATCAACGGCGCCGAAAGCTGATTCTCCCCGTCGGCCTGAGAGTTAGGTCCCTGCAGTGAATGCTCCCCGACCTGCGGCCGGGGCGGTGGACAAGGTGCGACCTGAAGCGATCAAGGCCGTTCCCGTCCGCCACCCCGGCCGCTGGGCGGGTACGGCCGTCGTCGCCGTACTCGCCGCCATGCTCGTCCACGCCCTTGTCGCCAACCCCGTCTTCGAGTGGAACGTAGTCGGCGACTACCTCTTCGACTCGAACATCCTGCGCGGGCTGAAGGTGACCCTGCAGCTCACCGTCTGCGCCATGGCCATGGGCCTGGTCGGCGGTGTGCTCCTGGCAGTCATGCGACTGTCCCCCAACCCCGTATTCTCCATCAGCGCCTGGGTGTTCATCTGGGTGTTCCGCGGCACTCCCATCCTTGTCCAGCTCGTCTTCTGGGGCTTCATCGGCCTGCTGTGGGAGAGGATCTCCCTCGGCATTCCGTTCGGCCCGGAATTCTGGTCGCAACCGACCAACGACCTCATCCCCCTGTTCACCGCCGCGCTCCTGGGTCTGGGGCTGAACGAAGCCGCTTACATGGCTGAGATCGTCCGCGCCGGGATCCTGTCGGTCGACGAGGGGCAGGCCGAAGCGGCCCAGTCGCTGGGCATGTCGCGCACTCAGACGCTGCGGCGCATCGTGCTCCCCCAGGCGATGCGGGTGATCATCCCGCCGACGGGCAACGAGACGATCTCGATGCTCAAGACCACGTCCCTGGTCACGATCATCTCGCTGGAAGAACTCTTCCGCGCCGGACAGAACATCTACTCCCGCACCTTCCAGAACATTCCGCTCCTGGTTGTGGTCAGCATCTGGTACCTGTTGCTGACCTCAATCCTGACTGTGGGTCAGTACTACCTTGAGCGCCACTTCGCCAGGGGCGCCAACCGGCAGCTCCCGCCCACCCCGCTGCAGAAACTGCGCAGCATGGTGGAGGCACGAACGAATTCCCGCACCACTCCGCGTACGAAGGCAAAGGCCCCGTTGACGGTCCAGCGCGCTCCGGAGTCCAACTCCGGCGGGACGGGTGGTCTGTGATGGCTGAACTGAGCATGACGGCGCAGACCGGGATCACTCCCATGGTCAAGGCCGAATCCGTCCTCAAATCCTTCGGGCACCTCGAAGTCCTCAAGGGCATCGACCTGGAAGTGGCCCCGGGCGAGGTGTTCTGCATCGTCGGCCCGTCCGGTTCGGGCAAGTCGACCTTCCTGCGGTGCATCAACCACCTGGACAAGATCAGCGGCGGGCGTCTGTGGGTGGACGGCGAACTGGTCGGCTACCGGCAGAAGGGCGACAAGCTGTACGAGTTGAAGGACTCGGAAGTCGCCCTCAAACGCCGTGACATCGGCATGGTGTTCCAGCGCTTCAACCTGTTCCCACACATGACGGCCCTGCAGAACGTCATGGAGGCGCCCGTTCGCGTCAAGGGGCAGCCGAAGCACGCCGCGCGGGAGAGCGCGGGGCGTCTTCTCGACCGTGTCGGGCTCGGCAACAAGCAGGACTCCTACCCCGCGCAGCTTTCGGGCGGTCAGCAGCAGCGGGTGGCGATCGCCCGGGCGCTGGCCATGGAACCCAAACTGATGCTGTTCGACGAACCGACTTCGGCGCTCGACCCGGAATTGGTCGGCGAGGTGCTGGATGTCATGCGGGGCCTGGCCGCGGACGGTATGACGATGATTGTGGTGACCCATGAGATGGGCTTCGCCCGGGAGGTCGGCGACGCGCTGGTCTTCATGGACGAAGGCGTTGTGGTCGAAGCCGGCCACCCACGTGAAGTGCTGGCCAACCCACAACACGATCGTACGAAGGCGTTCCTGTCGAAGGTCCTCTGAGACCCGTGCGGGAAGGAAAACCCCTGGCACGGGGCCACGTGGTCGCGTGGCCCCGTGCGGTGGTCGCGTGGCCCCGTGCGGTGGTCCGGGCCCGTGCGGTGGTCCGGGCCCGTGCGCTGGCGCGGGCCCGGTTTTTCAGACCCGTGCGGTGGTTCAGCCCTGCGCGGCGGTCAACCGTACGATCGACTCGTCGTCGCAGTCCGCCCAGAACGCGCCCACGACGTCCTCCAGGTGCTGCATCGACTCGGCGCGGTACAGGATGTCCTGGTAGTGGGTGATGTCGTACTGCATCGTGCCCATCGCTCTGAGGTCCAGCGGCCGGATGTCCACGTCGCGGAACTCGCGGATCTCACCGTACGAGGACAGGATCCCGGCGCCGTACGCCTTGAGTTCGCCGCCCTCCCGCATCACGCCGAACTCCATCGTGAACCAGAAGATCTTCGAGACGAACTCCAGCGCCTCCCGGGTCTCCACCCGCCGCGCGGCGTCGCCGGCGAGCCGGTACAGCGCGGCGAACCGGTCGCTGGCCAGGGCGTTGGCGTGCCCGAGCACCTCGTGCACCACGTCGGGCTCCGGGGTGTACAGCGGCACGCTGTGATGCCGGATGTACTGCGTGGAGTGGAACCTGCTGTCCGCCAGGGTGCCGTAGAACTCCCGCAGTTCGACCAGTCCGGCGGCGGGGAGGTAACGGAAGCCGGTCAGTGGTTCGAGCAGGTCACCGACCTCCTCCAACTGCGGGATCCGGTCGGTCGGCAGCTTCAGCCGCTCGGCCCCGTGCAGGTACTCGTCCACCGCGAGTTCCTCGTGGGCGACGGCCAGCTCACGCGAGACGATCCGCCAGACCTCGTGCTCCTCCGCCGTGTACTCCACCTCGGGGACCGGTTCACCCGCTTTGTACTCCAACGCCAGTTCCGCGATGCGGTTGCGGCGCACACGGTAGACCTCGTCGGCGAAACCGGGGTGGTCCTTGGCCAGTTCGACCTCCACCCCGCCGTCGGCCGTACGGGTCACCGGGGCCAGGTACTGGGCCTCCTCGAACATTGCCGCCTCCACAAGTACATGCTCGGTGGGTGATACCGGGTACGGTCCGCCCACGCGCGATTCCAGTATGTGCCCGGGGGATCGCCCCGGCCTGTGGGCTCATCGCACCACCGTCCGACTGCTGAGACAAGGGGTTGGTGCGCCTAGGGGGCTGTGGAGGGCACACAGTGGGCGAAATGGACGGTTGTGAGGCCCCGTGCCCTAACGCACGGGGCAGGCCCGGTGGGAGTATTCAGGCCAGTCGGGTGACGGACGGGAACAGGTGGGGCGATGACGGGCGGCTCTTCAGCACGGCACGGGGCCCAGGACGGACCCAGAACGCCGGAAAGCGACGGCCCCGGGACGCCGGCGAACAGACGATTGGAGAGTGGGGAGCCGGAAACCCGCGGGCCGGGAAGCGACCGGTCCGAGAGCGGACTTTCGGAGAGCGGACTTTCGGAGAGCGGACGTTCGGAGAGCGGACGTTCGGAGAGCGGACGTTCGGAGAGCGGACGTTCGGAGAGCGGACGTTCGGAGAGCGGACGTTCGG
>NZ_JBXAWK010000073.1:0-26516 GCF_057291755.1 Kitasatospora sp. UYEF31 | reverse complement strand
ATTGTGCTTGTCGGCGTTTCTTCCGACTCGGTAAGCTTAGCACGTCGTTTCCGGCGTATTTCCGCTTCCCGTTCGCATCGGGTCAGTCCTTGCGGACTTTCCTTCTGCTCTTCGAGCTTAGCACACCGTTTCCGGTCCGCTTTCGCTCTGTCTGCTTTTCGGATTTCCCCTTGCGGGTTTTTCCGTCGGCGTGTTCCAAACCTTAGCGGACCGCATTCCCATTCGGCCAATCGGCCGTCTCGGCATGCTTTCCGGGTTCAGGCACCCGATCCCATGTCCTCGCAACCCGTCAGACGGCGCGCGAACGCGCGTCGTCAACTGGTTGGATTGGTGGGGTTGGCCGCCCGTCCAAGGTTTCCCAAGTGGGCAGCTCGTTGAGATTACACACCCCAGGCACCTACTGCAAATCAGGACTTTGGCCCGTTTGGGTGAGGGTACGGAGCGCCTCCGGAGTGGACCGGACGGTTGTTTCCCCCGCCCCGGCGAGCGTCCGCCGAGTGCAGAGGAAGTAACCATGACTCGGGCAGTTTCATTCCTCTTCCGCTGAGCAGACGTATCGCATGTTGAGGACACGAGAACGCGCGAACCCGGTCGCCACCGCAGTCTCCATAGTTACCGCAGTGATCGTGGCCATCCTTCTGATGTTCATCCTGCTGGTCCTGCTCGAAGCGAACCCGAGCAACGGCTTCGTCCAGACGATGGGCGACTGGACCGATGCCCTCGCCGGCTGGTCCAAGGACCTCTTCACCCCAGACAACCCGAAGACGCGGGTGACGGTGAACGTGGGTCTGGCAGCGCTGGTGTACGCCTTCATCGGCGGACTGATCGCTCGATTGGTCTCCCGACTCTGAACCTGTAGGGCAATGCGTACGGCCCCATACGTACAGTCCCGGTTTCTTCATTCCTCTCCCCTCTTCACTCATGCGACCTGTGCCAGGCGATCCCTCACCTGTCACAGGTCGCATGATGGTGTCCGACCTATCTGTCCCTGTCGGCCCCGGAGGTGCTTCCCCACATGCCGCTGCTCACCCCGGAGACCCTGGGCGACCTGCTTGACCTGTACGACTTCGGCGACGGGTGCATAACCCGCATCCGCCTTGACGATCCCTTCCGGCCCGGTGGGGCGACGGTCAGGATCGTCGTGGACGCCCGGGACAGGGAGGATGCCTGGCCCTGGCTCCCGGTCGAATTCACGCTGACGGGATTGCGCGACTACCGGTTCGAACACGGCAAGGGCTTCTCTGGAATGCTCTATTTCGATCCGGTTTTGTCGGTTTTCTCCGATGAGACACACGGCGAACTGCTCTACCTGGACTTCGATCCGGTGGACGGTCCCGGCCAGTACGAGCCGGCCGACGCCGACGAGATCGTCCAGCGGTCGCAGTGCTACTTCGCCGCCGAGCGCTGCACTTGGAGCGCGGTGCCGGCGGAGGAGAGTCCCCGCCTGGTCCTCGGTGGCCCGAAGAACTGAGCATCTGACACCCAGTTAGCCACCGCTCACAGCTGACACGTGTCAGCTGCATCACAAATCACTCACACGTCTTTTCATGGATAGCTTTTTACTCTTACGGTCAGCGCCAAGCGCCGGGATGTTTCTGTGTTCATTTTCTGAACACAACTCTTTTACGCACCGCCCCTCTGAGACAGCCCGGCGGCACCTCCTCCTGCCCCTGACTGAGTCGAGGAAGCATGAAGCTCTCCAAGAAGCGTCTTGTCGCCATCCCCGCCGCGATGGCTGCCGGGCTTGTCGCGTTGTCTGTGACCACCAGCGCCAGTGCCGCACCCAACCACCGGCCGGACACCAAACCGCTGGCCGGAATGCGCATCGTCATGAGCAACGACGACTCGATGCAGATGGCGAAGCCCGACGGCAATGACGGCAAGGGCCTGTACGAGGCGCGCAAGGCGCTGTGCGCAGCCGGTGCCGATGTCGTCGTCATGGCCCCCTGGTCCAACCAGAGCGGTGCGGGCACCGGCGGCACCAACAGCGGCAAGCTGACTGTGCAGCAGCGCACCGCGCTGCCCGCGGCCTACGCCAGCGACTGCTCGGACGCCCCGGCGAAGGGCTCCGTCTTCGGCGTCTGCAAGGGTGACCAGCCCTGCGGGCCGACCACTCCGGGTGCCACCCCAGCCGACACCATCCGGCTTGCCCTCAACGGCGGGCTGAAGGCCAAGGCCGGCTGGGACAAGCGCCCGGACCTGGTCGTCTCGGGCAGCAATTTCGGGCCGAACGCCGCCTCGGTGGTCAACGACTCGGGCACCGTGGGCGCGGCGCTCGCCGCGATCGAGGAGAAGGTCCCGGCCGTCGCGCTGAACGCCGCGTACGAGGCCGACATGAGCAAGGGCCTCGTCGTCACGGACCGGACGTACCGCGGCACCGGCGAGTTCGGTGCGAAGTTCATCGGCGACCTGCGCGAGAAGCGCATGCTGCAGGCCGATTTTGTGGTGAACCTGAACTTCCCCGCGCTTCCGGAGGGCGGTAAGCCCAAGGGCGTCAAGATGACCTCTGTCGGCGACGGCACCGTGATCGACCGCGAGTACACGCCGACTGGTGACACGTTCACCATCGGTGGCCTCCCGTGCGATGCCGCGAAGCCGAGCGCTGACTGCCACAAGGAGACCAAGCGCGACGCGGACATCGTGGTGCTCGGGCAGGGTTATGTGACGGTCACTCCGCTGACCGGGGACCGTACCTTCGAAGGCCGTGAGACCCGCGACCTGGAGCGCTTCGTGAGGAGCGGCCGCTGACGCAGCCACTCGGACGGGCGGTCTGCCCGGGACCACAAGGGTCCCGGGCAGACCGCCCGTCCGCTTTTCGGGGAACCCGGAAAGGCGCAGTCCGGCCGTAACGTCAGATACTTGTGGGCATGGCAGGCAACAAAAGCGGGCGCCGCTCCGCACGTGTGGTGGTTGAGGCAGCGGTGGACTCGGGTACGGCCGTGCTCGAACCGGACGCCGACCGGCCCCGGGCGTGGACGCTGCACCTCGACGGGGCCCCGCAATCTCACGTGGACCTGGACGATCCGACCTGGTTGCAGTTCGAGTACGTCCGCCGGATCGGACACGTGGTCGACCTGATCGCCGATCCGAGGCTGCCGCTGCGGGCGCTGCACCTGGGCGGCGGGGCGTGGACACTGCCGCGCTACATCGCGGCGACCCGGCCGCGCTCGCGGCAGCAGGTGGCGGAGATCGACGGCGCGCTGGTGGAGTTCGTCCGGCAGGAGCTGCCGTTGGAGCAGGGCACTCAGCTGCGGGTGCGCACCGGTGACGGGCGAGAGGTCCTGGAGAAGGCTCCCGAGGATGTGTACGACCTGGTGGTCGGCGATGTCTTCAGTGGTTCCCGTACGCCGGCCCATCTGACGTCGGTGGAGTTCGTCGCGCAGGTGGCGCGGGCACTTCGCCCTGGCGGGGTCTATGTGGCGAACCTGGCCGACGGCGGCCGTCTCGACTTCGTCCGGGCGCAGGTGGCGACCGTACGATCGGTGTTTCCTGAAGTGCTGTTCATCGCGGACCCGGCCGTGCTGCGCGGGCGGCGGTTCGGGAACGTTGTTCTGGTGGCTTCGGACCATGAGCTGCCGATTGCTGAACTTGCCCGCCGTACGGCGTCTGATCCTTTCCCCGGACGGGTGGAGCACGGGGCCTCGGTGGCGGACTTCACCGGTGGGGCTCTGGTCGTCACCGACGCGAAGGCGGTGCCTTCACCGGAGCCTCCGCAGGGGTCGCTCAGCTTCAAGTAGCGGCCAGTAGCTTCAAGTAATGAACGCAACCTGGTTTCTTCAGGCGCGCTTCTCCTCGACCCGGCCGCGCATCAGGCCGACGATCAGCAGCAGTGCCAGCGTCGCGACCAGGAGCACCACCGTCACCGCTGAGCCGAGCAGGATCTTCCCGCGGTCGGTGAGGGTGAAGATGGACACCGGCAGAGTGCGCCACTGTGCCGGGTAAACCATGATCGTCGCGCCGACCTCGCCCATGGACAGGGCGATCGACAGGCTGGACGCGGCGGAGATCGACGGCAGCAGCATCGGGAGGCGGACCCGCAGCAGGACCCTGAGCGGCGAGGCCCCGAGGGAGGACGCGACGTCGGCGAATGCGGCGTCCGTACGGTCCAGTCCTGCGGAGACCGTGGAGTAGGCGAAGGTCACCACCATGGTGGTGTGGGCGATGACCACGATCCACATCGTGCCGTTGAGCAGGACCGCGCCCTGGCTGAACGCCACCAGCATGCCGAGGCCGACGACGACCGAGGGCACTGCCACCGGCAGGTGGAAAAGGGTTGCGGTGATCTTCCGCAGTGGGGCCGGGGCGTCGCGGGACGCGATGGCCGCCCACGTACCGACGATCACCGCGATGACCCCGGCGGTCACCGCCGTCTGGATGCTGACGGTCAGTGAGTCGAGGTTCGTCCCGTCGACGGCTTCGTTGATGTTGGCTGTTGTCCAGGACGACGGCAGTACGCCGTTCCAGTCACCGGCGACGGCTGCGATGAGAAGGATGGCGAGCGGCCCCAGGATCACCGGGGCGAAGATTATGGCGAAGAGCGCCCAGGTCAGGGCCTTTCCGCTACGAGACCACACCAGCACTGCCGGCTCCTGTCTTCGAGAAGATGAGTCGGTAGAGGCCATAGAGGGCGAGTGAGAGCGCGACCTCGACGACGGCGATGACGCAGGCGCCGGGGTAGTCGAAGGTGACCGCGCCCTTAGCGTGCACCAGCATCGGCAGCGTGGTGACGTCCTTGGCTCCGATGAACAGCACGATGCCGAACTCGTTGAGGGTCATCAGCAGGGTGAGGCTGCCACCGGCGGCCAGGGCCGGCCAGGCTTCGGGAAGCAGGACCTGGCGTATCACTCGCAGCGGCGATGCGCCCAACGAGGCTGCCACGTCGAGGCGTTCGCGTGGCACAAGGGCAAAAGCGGCGAGCAGCGGGCGCATCACGAAGGGCGTGTAGAAGGTGATCTCGGCGAAGACCACGCACCACTGGGTGTAGAGGAACCCGGTCAGCGGGTCGCCGAGGCCCAGGTTTCCGGCAACTTCGTTCGCCACACCCGCCGTTCCGTACAGGAAGGTGAAGGAGAGCGCGATCAGGAAGGACGGGAACGCGAGGAACGTGTCGACCAGGCGGGACACCGCGCGGGCGCCGGGGAACGGCACAAAAGTCAGGACCAGCGCGAAGAAGAAGCCCAGGATCAGGCAGCCGAGCGTGGACAGCGCCCCGATCTTGACGGTGTTCCACAGTGATTCGGTGAACTGAGGTGACGTCAGGATCGCGTGCCAGACGCCGAATCCGACGTTGCCCTTCTTGTCGATGAAGGACTGCTTGACGACCAGGGCCAGCGGATAGACCAGGAAACCGCAGATCAGCAACAGCGGCGGGAGCAGCCACAGGATCTTGACGGTGACACCGGACGACCGGGGGTGCTTCGGCGGAACTGCCTTTGTCTGGACGACTGGTGGCGCGGTGATGGTCGTCATGCGGCGGTCCGCGCGGGCACGAGGACGCAGGGCGCGGCGGGCAGTTTCACGCCGATGCGGGTGCCCGGGGCCGGGGTCGCGTGCAGGTCGGGCACGTCGATACGGACTTCAGTGCCGGCCGGGTCGTCCAGTACGCAGGTCAGGCGGTACGACGTTCCCCGCCACTGGGTGCCGGTGAGCAGGGCGGGCAGGGTGTCCGGCTCGTCTACGTCGGTGATCGTGAGTGCGTGCGGCCTGGCCACCAGCATCGCGGCGTCAGCATCGGCGAATCCGCAGGTGGCGTCGGCGAGGGTGGTCAAAGCGCCGACGGTGACCCTGGCCTGCTGGCCGTCAGCCGTACAGCCGGTGACGACCTTGGCCGGGATGAGGTTCGCCGCGCCGAGGAAGGACGCGGTGAACTCGCTCGGCGGGCGGCGGTAGAGGCGGCCCGTGTCGTCGAGGTCGACCAGGCGGGCGTCGCGCATGACGGCGATCCGGTCGGCGAGGGCGAGGGCTTCGCTCTGGTCGTGGGTGACGTACATGATCGCCACGTCGGGCAACTCGGCGCGCAGCTTGATGAGTTCGCCGAGCAGGTCGGAACGCAGCGCGGCATCGAGTGCGGACAGTGGTTCGTCAAGGAGGAGCACCGGCGACTTGATCGCCAGGGCCCGGGCGATCGCGACCCGCTGCTGCTGGCCGCCGGAAAGCTCTCTGGGGAAGCGTCGGGCGTACGCGGCCATGCCGACCATGTCGAGGGCTTCGGCGACCCGGGTGCTGACTTCCGACCGCGGCGTCCGGCGGGCCTTGAGGCCGAAGGCGACGTTGTCCGTCACCCGCATGTGCGGGAACAGCGCGTAGTTCTGGACGACCACGCCGATGCCGCGCTTGTGCGGGGGTTCGGCGGTGACGTCGCGGCCGCTGAGGTGGATTCGCCCTGCGGTGGGCTTCAGGAATCCGGCGACTGCCTTGAGCGCGGTGGACTTCCCGGAACCGGACGGGCCGAGCAGGGCGACCGTCTCACCCCGGGCCACCGTGAGGTTGAAGGTGTCCAGGGCGGTGACGGATCCGTAGCGGACCGTCAGGCCTTCGATGGTGATGGCGGCAGCCGGTCGCGGGGCGGGCGCCGTTGCGCCGCTACCCGTCGGCCGTTCGATAAGTGCGGCGGTCATGGCGTTCCCTTTCGGGCTGCGGTGGAGGTGCCGGTCGCTGAGTGGGGCGAGTCCGGTGTTTCGTTGGGGCTTCTTGCGGCCCCACTCAGCGGGTGGATCCCAGCGGGTGCGACTGAGCGGGTGCGACTGAGGGGGTTCTACTGAGCGGGTTCTACTTAGCGGGTTCTACTTAGCGGGTTCTACTTAGCGGCCGACGGCCTTGTTGTAGGCCGCGATGTCCGCGTCGAAGTCCTTTAGCACGGCGGCCCAGTCGGGGTTCCACGTCTCGACGCCCGCCATCACCGTCTTGATCTCCTCGGCGTTGGCGCCGGTCGCGGTGACGTCACTGCGGACGGGCAGGCCCAGGGCCTCATCGGCCAGGGTCGCCTGTGCCTCGGCGGACAGCAGGTAGTCCATGAGCTTCTTGCCGGCCTCGGCGTGCGGGGCGCCCTTGGCCAGGCCCATTCCGTACGGCAGGGCGAAGGTCGACTTCTTGCCCGCGTCGTCGGCCGGGAAGAAGACCTTGAAGTTGGACTTGTCCTTGTGGATCGAGGCGAGGTTCATCTGCATGTCGCCGTTGGCGACAGTGAGTTCGCCCTTGCTGACCTTGGGCTGGAGCTTGCCGGTGGAGGCCGACGGGCCGACGTTGTTCTTCTCCAGGTCCTTGAGGTAGGTGAGCGCGCCTTCCTTGCCGTAGATGTGCTGGAGCTGGAGCAGGACGGCCGTGCCGTCACCCGCCTGGCCGGGCGTCGAGTACTGGAGCTTCTGCTTGAAGCCGCCGCCGAGCAGGTCCTTGAAGGACACCGGGGCGGGCTTGGCCTGGTCCGGGTTGTAGATGAAGCTCAGGTAGTTGTTGACCACCGGGGTGTACAGACCGGTCGGCTCCTTGAAGCCGTCCGGGATCTTGTCCGACCCTGCGGGCACGTACGGCTGGAGCAGGCTCGCGCCGGCCGCGCGCTGGATGAACGGCGGGAGGGTGATCGCGACGTCCGCCTGGACGTTGCTCTTCTCCTTCTCCAGGCGGGTGATGACCTCGCCGGAGCCGGACTCGACCACGTTGACCTTGATGCCGGTCTTCTTGGTGAAGTCGTCGAAGCGCTTGGCGTACCAGTCGCCCAGGCCGTCCACGGAGTAAAGGGTGACCGAGCCGCCAGCCGCGGGCGCGCCGCCGCCGGTGGTTCCGGCCGCCGGGGCGCCGGAGTTGGCGCCCTTCTTGTCCGCGGAGTCACTGTTGCTTCCCGTGCCGCCGCACGCGGTCGCGGTCAAGGCCAGGGTCGCGGCTACGGCGGCGGTGCTGATGATGCGCTTCATGGTCGTACTGCCCTTCGGGAGCGGTGAGGGAAACAGTGCGGTGCTGCGGGCACTGCCTGAAGCCGGGTGGTTCAGAGACCGAGAAGCGCCGGGAGGTCCCGGACGGACTCGAGTACGTGGGTGGCGCCCGCGGCTTCCAACTGCTCGCGACTGTGGGCGCCGGTGAGCACCCCGGCGGCGACCGACGCTCCGGCGCGCAGCCCGGAGAGCACGTCGGAGGCCGTGTCGCCGATCGTCGCGACGGTGCGTACGTCGTCGACGCCGAGTTCGAGCACGGCCTTGAGGACCATGTCCGGGTACGGACGTCCGCGTCCCGCGTCGGCCGGGCTGAGGGTGAGGTCGGCGATGTCCTGCCAGCCCAGGGCGGCGATGATCGCGTCCTGGGTCGGCCGGGCGAAGCCGGTGGTCAGGGCGGTCTTGATGCCTGCCTTGCGCAGCGCGGTGATGGTCTCGGCGGCACCCTCGACCGGCTCGCACCTGCCCTCGGCGACGAGGTCGGCGTACGCCTGCTCGAAGGCTGCGTTGGCCTGCTGGGCCTTCACCTCGTCACCGTCGAGCAATGCCCGGAAGACAGTGATCTTGCTTTCGCCCATCGTCCGGACGACGTACTCAAGCATGGGGACGAAGCCTGGGACGTCCTCGCCGACGCCCACCGTGGCGATGGCCCGGGTGAAGGCTTCGACGACCAGGCCGTCGTCGGCGACCGTTGTGCCGGCCATGTCGAACACGACGAGCTGAATGTCAGTCATCTGCTTGTCTCCTGAAGGAAGTTCACAGACCGGCGAGGTCGGCGCTGCGGTAGCCGATGGCGGGCGAGCAGGTCATCCCGCGACCGCCGGGCCCGGTGACCAGCCAGACGCCGGGGGCGACCTGGTTGCGGTGGACCACTTCGGTGGTTGTGGTGCACTGCGCGTACACGCCCGCCCAGCGGCGGTGGACGCGCGGCAGCGGGCGGCCCAGGATCGACTCGGCGACCTGCTGAAGGTGCTCGTACGGGTCTTCGCGTACGTCGAAGTTGAAGGGTTCCGCGTATTCGTGGGTGTCGCCGATGGTCAGGCCGCCGTCGAGGCGCTGCACCATGAGCAGCTGCATCTTGTGTTCGGCGGCTGTACCGCCCTGCGGCTGGACAGACTTCAGGTGGTCGAGCTCGGGTCCCGCGTAGGCCGGGTAGTAGCGGAAGCTGTCGCCGTCGGCGACCGCGGTGGTCAGCGGTTCGCCCAGCGGGTCGGTCTGCATCATCTGCAGGCGGACCCGGCGGACGGGTACCTGTGGTTCCAGCTCCCGGACAAGACCGGTCAGCCAGGCACCCGTGCAGAGGAAGACGACGTCGCCGCGGTGGACTTCGTTGTGGTCGTCGCGGACGCCGACCCCGTTGTCGGTCAGGTCGCGGACTTCGCGCCCGGCGATCCAGGTGTAGCGGCCGGTCCGGTGCAGGTGGCCGCGGAGTGCGGGGAGGGCGACCCGGGACTCGACCGTGCCGTCCCGCTCACACCACAGGGCCGACTCGAACTCGCCGCGCAGCGCCGGGTTCTTGGCCCGCGCTTCGGCCGGGGTGAGGAGTGCGAGTCCGCGGTCGTCCGCTTCCGGGAGTTTGAGTGACGCTTCGGCCACCGCCGTCTCTTCGGGGGTGCGGCACACCGTGAGCGAGCCGGCCGGCCTGAACCCGACGCCGGGGACCTCCTTGCCGATGGTCTCCCACAGTTCGCGGGCGTGCAGGGCGGTCTCGACCTCGGCTCCGCTCGCCCGGCCGCCGACCCAGACCAGTCCGAAGTTGCGGACCGAAGCGCCCCGCGCTTCTTGTTCACGTTCGATCTGGACGACCTCGTGGCCGCGGCTGACGGCCTGCCAGGCGTGCATGGTGCCCAGCACGCCTCCTCCGACGATGATGACGCGCACGGCGTTTCTCCTCCTGTGACTTCCCTGGACTGTCGGCCTGGACTTTCAGGGCCCTGGGCTTTTGGGGCCTGGACTTTCAGGGCCCTGGGCTTTTGGGGCCTGGACTTTCAGGGCCTGGCCTGGACGTGAACCGGACTGTGCAGAGCCGTTCTGGATGGAGAAGCAAGTGCAGTGCGGTGGTGCCGGAACTCAGCCTGCGAGCGGCTTGTGTCGAGGATGGAGAGGCTGTGTGACGTACGGATGAACAGGTCATTAAGGTCCGAACCTGTTACCTCAGCGTTATATTACCGAGCTGTCGGACGCGGCGGTTGCAGATCGAGATCGGGAATCTATTGACCGCCCGTCAGGGCCGTCCCTACAGTCGCCTCAACCTAAACGGAATCGAAATTCCGCCTGGTGAAAACAACAACAGAATCTCAACGAGGGGAATCGCCCCCGGATCTCCTGCATCCGTTCCCCTGGAGTTGCTCCGAGCCAGTACGTCCAAAGCCGTCACGAGGCGGCACCCGATGTGGAGGCACCTCTCATGGGCTGGAGAACAACCAGGAATTCCGCGGCGGCGTCGGAAACGGCCGTCAGTGAAGAACCGGGCGCTCCGAAACCGGGCACAACGCCGGGCACAACCACGGACACCGCTGAGGGAACGACCAAGACCCAAGCCGTACACCCCGTCGACGAGATCCTGCCACCCGGCAAGATGCTGGCCGGCGCGCTCCAGCACGTGGCCACGATGTACGCCGGGGTCGCCGCTCCCCCACTGATCATCGGTGGCGCGCTCGGACTCAGCGCCGCCGAGATGACCACACTGCTCGGTGCGAGCCTGCTGATCGCCGGGCTGGCGACGCTGCTCCAGACGATCGGCTTCCTCGGCGTCGGGTCCCGACTGCCGTTCGTCAACGGCGTCACGTTCGCGGTGGTGTCGCCCATCCTCGCGGTGGCCTCGACCAAGGGCGACGCGACGCTGCCGGTCATCTTCGGCTCGACGATCGTCGTCGGCGTGTTCTGCTTCCTGCTCGCACCGGTCTTCTGCCGGCTCGTCAGATTCTTCCCGCCGGTGGTCAGCGGCACGGTGATAACCCTGATCGGGATATCCCTGCTGCCGGTCGCGGGCAACTGGGCGCAGGGCGGCAACTCGCACGCGCCCGGCTACGGGTCGCTGACCAACCTGGGCCTGGCCGTCGTGACGCTCGCCGCGATCCTGACCCTGCACCGGGTGCTGACCGGCTTCCTCCAGCGCATCGCGATCCTGCTCGGTCTGGTCATCGGCACACTGGTCGCGATCCCCTTCGGCAAGGTGGACGGCAAGGCGCTCACCGAGCTGCCGATTTTCGAGGTTCCGAAGCCGTTCGCCTTCGGCGCACCGGAGTTCGACACCTCGGTGATCATTTCGATGCTCGTCGTGATGATCGTGTGCATGACCGAATCGACGGCCGACATCATTGCCCTGGGCGAGGTCGTGGACAAACCCGCCGACGACAAGACCATCGCCCGCGGGTTGCGCGCGGACGGCCTGGCCACCGCGTTCGGCGGCATCTTCAACGGGTTCACGTGCACCGCTTTCGCGCAGAACATCGGGCTGATCGCGCTCACCCGCATCCGCAGCCGGTTCGTGGTCGCGGTGTGCGGCGGCATGCTGGTCCTGATGGGCCTGATGCCGGTTGTCGGCGGCCTGGTCGCCTTGGTCCCGCAACCGGTGCTGGGCGGAGCCGGGATCGTGCTGTTCGGCTCGGTCGCCGTCGCGGGCATCCGCGCGCTGTCCAAGGCCGACCTCAACGACGGTTCGAACGCCCTGATCGTCGCGGTGAGCCTGGCGTTCGGCATCTTCCCGATCGCGTACCCGGACTTCTACCACGCGCTGCCGGAGAAGGTCGCGATGATCGTCAGCTCGGGCATCTCGGCAGGCTGCATCGCCGCTGTCACGCTCAACCTGCTGCTCAACCACGTCGGCCGCAAGGGCGACGCCGCGCCTGGTCCCGTACCGCAGGAATCAATCGACGCGGCCCAGGAAGTGGCCGTACCGGCCTGAGCCACCCGGCCGCCCATGCGTTCTTGACAGGCCGTCAGCGAGGCTTCAGCGCAGCTTAAGGATCGGACGGGTCGTCAGCGGAGCTTGAGGGCCAGGAAGAAGTCCACCTTGTCCTCCAGGCGCGCGAGTTGACGGCCTGTCAGTTCCTCTATGCGGCCGATCCGGTACCGCAGCGTATTCACGTGTACGTGCAGTCTCGCCGCACACCGGGTCCACGAGCCGTCGCAGTCGAGGAACACCTCCAGTGTGCTCACCAGGTCGGCCTGGTGACTGGTGTCGTACGCGCACAGGGGGTCGAGGAGCCGACTGCGGAAGGCCCGGCGGACGTCCTCGGGCACCGCCGCGAGCAGCGCGACGTGTGAGGCCAGCTCGGCGTGCCCCACGACCTCCACCCGGCCTGTCCTGGTGCCGGCGATCTGACCCGCGTGCCACGCGGCCTCCAGCGCGCCGCGCAGGCCGTCGGCCCGCGCCACCCGGGCGCTGACGCCGATGTGCACCCGGGTGCAGCCTGCGGCGGGGCCGTCGAGGGCGGCGAGCCGGTCGCGCAGGAGGCGCGTGGTGGGGTCGGGCTCGTTGCCGTTCGGGTCGGCGCTGTCCTGACACGGGATCAGCGCGACCGCGCCGGGACCGGTCGCGGACACCAGCGCGGGTGTGGGCAGGTCGGCCAGCGCCTCATCAAGCAGGACCCTGGCGAGCCGCTGCGCCTCCAGGGCGGGCAGGTCGGGCAGGACCGCGGTGGCGAACTGCCACGTGACGCCCTCGGCGTCATCGGGCCCGGCGACCCGCAGCCGCGCGGCCACCTCGATGGGGTCGGCCCCTGACGCGAGCAGGCTGAGCACGTCCTCGGACAGCCGCCGGGTGCGGCGGCGCTGGTCCTCGACGCGGTCCCGGCCCACCGACACAAGACGGATGAGCTCACCGAGCAGCGCCTGGTGCCGCTCGGGCCAGTCCGTCACGTCGTCCTCGACCACCAGGAACCAGTCGCCCCACACGTCCAGACCGGCGGGCCCGCCCGACTCTGGGACAGGGAGCAGCGAGAACGAGCGCCCGTCGATGCGGTGGCGGAACGGCACCCGGGTCTTGCGTTCGCGGGCGCCGAAGTGCGCGCGGGCCAGCTTGGCGCGCAGTCCCGGCGCCAGATCCGGCCCACCGGCGGCGGCTTGACGTCCAGTCAGAGAAAGCACCCAGCACTGTATGTCGATATCCGCTGCGACAAGACCGAGCACGCCGTCGAGTCCGGCCCCGCCTGCGGTCGCCGCCTGGACGAGTCGCCGGTGCCGGTCGACGACCGCGGTCAGGTCGGTGGCGCGTTCGGCGGATATCCGGCGGACCACGAACTCGGTCAGGCTCGCGAAGGAGAGCTCCTCCTCGACGGCGAACAGCGGCAGGTGGTGCCGCTCGCACGCGGCGATCAGGTCGTCGGGGATGTCCCCAATCTCCGCCTGCCCGGCGGCGAGCGCAACGACCCCGTTTTTGGTAAGCATATGGACAAACTGGTCGGAATCGTCGGCACTGGAGGACGTCGAACGCCAGCCCATCCCGGTCAGCACAAGCGCGCCGGCGGTCAGATAGCGACTTGGATCGTGCAGGTCAGTGGTCATTACGGCACGCACGGTCCGGTCGAGTTCTCCCTCGCCGACCAGGAGCCGAACGCCGGATATCCCATCGCCGAGAAGCGCGCGCAACCGCATCCAAGACCCCTCTCGCTTGAGCCGCGGACTGTGCAGACACACGGCAGCTCCGTCATACCGGTCTGACGACCAGGGGAACACTTGGAGAAAGGTACGGAAACACTTCCCGGTCGGCGCACCCGGGTCATGTCTTCCGTGGGTACTCATAGTGACCCCGGTCTCGGTGTACTGGTGCAACTCTCCGATTCACCCCGAGCGCAGCGCCCCCCGCGACGGGAACATGAACGGTAGGGCCATACGCAAGGCAGAAGGAGATATCCACCATGGAATTCCTGCGGCCCGCGACGTGGGAGGAGGCGCTCGCCGTCAAGGCGCAGCACCCGTCCGCAGTCCCGATCGCCGGTGGCACCGACGTGATGGTCGAGTTGAACTTCGACCGTCGGCGTCCGGAGGCGCTGTTGGACCTCAACCGGATTCGTGACCTGCACGAGTGGCAGATCGAGGACGACGGGACAGTGCGCCTCGGTGCCTCCGTTCCGTACTCGAAGGTTATTGACTCGCTCCACGACCGCCTCCCCGGGCTCTCGCTGGGGGCCCGCACTGTGGGGTCGCCGCAGATCCGCAACCGCGGGACCGTCGGCGGCAACCTGGGCGGGGCCTCGCCGGCCGGCGACGCGCACCCCCCGCTGCTCGCTTCGGGTGGTTCGGTCGAGGCCGCCTCAGTGCGCGGCACCCGGCTGATCCCGATCGATGAGTTCTACCTCGGGGTCAAGCGCAATGCGCTGGAGGCGGACGAGCTGATCCGGGCGATCCACATCCCGTCGGCGACCGGGCCGCAGCAGTTCGCCAAGATCGGCACCCGGAACGCCATGGTGATCGCGGTGTGCTCGTTCGCCGTCGCCCTGCACCCGGACACGCGGACCGTACGGACCGGGATCGGTTCGGCCGCGCCGACACCGCGCCGGGCGAAGGACGCCGAGGCCTTCATCGCCGCTGAGCTCGCCGACACCCGGCTGTGGGACACCGGTGCGGAGCTGCCGGTCGCGACCGCGAAACGTTTCGGCCAGCTGGTCGCCGAGGCCGCGTCGCCGATCGACGATGTGCGCGGCTCGGCCGCGTACCGCCGGCACGCGCTCGCCGTGATGGCCCGCCGCACCCTCCTTTGGACCTGGAACGACCACCGCACCACCGCCACCGCTGGGAGGGCCGCCGCATGAGGGTCACATTCACCGTGAACGGCCGCCCGACCGAGGCGGACGACGTCTGGGAGGGCGAGAGCCTGCTGTACGTCCTGCGCGAGCGGGTCGGGCTGCCAGGCTCGAAGAACGCCTGCGAGCAGGGCGAATGCGGTTCGTGCACGGTCTACCTGGACGGCGATCCGGTCTGTTCGTGCCTGGTGGCCGCCGGGCAGGTGCAGGGCCGCGAGGTCGGCACCGTCGAAGGCCTCGCCGATGGCGAGCTCCTGGACCCCGTCCAGCAGGCGTTCATCGACACCGGCGCTGTCCAGTGCGGGTTCTGCACGCCAGGCCTGCTCGTGCAGACACACGACCTCCTGGAGCACTCGCACCACCCCTCCGACGCGGAGATCCGCGAGGCGCTGTCGGGCAACCTGTGCCGCTGTACGGGTTACGAAAAGATCATGGACGCGGTCCGGCTCGCCGCCGCCCGCAAGGCGGAGGCGCGCGACGCCGCCGCCGGACAGGTGGTCTGACACATGGCTGGTCTGAGCAAACCCAAGAACCTCCAGGACGTCGTGGCACCCGGCCGGGACGGCATCGGCGCGTCGCCGCTGCGCCCGGACGGGATCCTCAAGGTCAAGGGCGACTTCGCGTACTCCTCCGACCTGTGGCACGAGGACATGCTGTGGGGCATGGCGCTGCGCAGCCCGCACGCCAGGGCGAAGATCCTGTCGGTGGACATCTCCGCCGCCGTGGCGCAGCCCGGGGTGTACGCGGTGATGACCCACGAGGACATCCCCGGCACGAAGTACTACGGCTTGGAGATCAAGGACCAGCCGGTCCTGGCGATCGACCAGGTGCGTTTCCACGGCGAGCCGATCGTGATCGTGGCCGCCGACCACCCGGAGACCGCGCGGCGGGCGATCGCCAAGATCAAGGTTGAGTACGAGGTACTCCCGACGATCGGCGCGGACGAGGCGCTCGACCCGGAGACGTACGGGTACGTGCACTCTCCCGAGGATTACAAGGCACATGCGTCCGGCAACATCGTGCACAGCCAGCACATCCAGCACGGCGACGGCGATTCGGCCGACGTGCGGGCGCTGGCCGATGTCATCGTGCGCGGCGAGTACGCGGTCGGGATGCAGGACCAGGCTTTCCTGGGTCCGGAGTCCGGCCTTGCGGTGCCCGCCGAGGACGGCGGTGTCGACCTGTACATCGCCACCCAGTGGTTGCACGTCGACCAGGAGCAGATGTGCCCGGTGCTCTGCCTGCCGCCGGAGAAGGTGCGGCTCACGCTCGCCGGTGTCGGCGGGGCGTTCGGCGGGCGCGAGGACATCTCGATGCAGGTGCACGCGTGCCTGCTCGCCCAGCGCACCGGCAAGCCTGTGAAGATCGTCTACTCGCGGGAGGAGTCGTTCTTCGGCCACGTGCACCGGCACCCGGCGACGATGGTGTTCGAGCACGGTGCGACCCGCGACGGGAAGCTCGTCTTCGTCAAGGCTGAGATCGTGCTCGACGGCGGCGCGTACGCGTCGGCGTCCCCTGCTGTGGTCGGGAACGCCGCATCGCTCGGGATCGGCCCGTACGTCATTCCCAACGCGTCGATCGACTCGACGGCGGTCTACACGAACAACCCGCCGTGCGGCGCGATGCGTGGTTTCGGCGCGGTGCAGATGTGCTTCGGCTACGAGACGCAGATGGACCGTCTCGCCGCCGAACTGAGCCTGGACCCGGTCGAGTTGCGGCAGCTCAACGCGATGGAGCAGGGTTCCGTACTGCCGACCGGGCAGACTGTGGACGCCCCCGCGCCAGTGGCCGAACTCCTGCGCAGGGTCAAGGAGTTGCCGCTTCCGCAGGTCGAGAACTGGCGTACGGCCGACGGCGCTGACGTGCGCGAGCTGCCGGGCGGACTGTCCAACACCACTCACGGCGAAGGCGTCGTGCGCGGCGTCGGCTACGCGGTCGGCATCAAGAACGTCGGCTTCTCCGAGGGCTTCGACGACTACTCCACCGCGCGGGTTCGTCTGGAGGTCATCAACGGCGCGCCGGTCGCGCTTGTGCACACTGCCATGGCGGAGGTCGGCCAGGGCGGGGTCACGATCCACGCGCAGATCGTGCGCACCGAGCTGGGTGTCGACCAGGTGACGATCGCACCGGCGGACACGCAGGTGGGGTCGGCCGGCTCGACGTCGGCGTCGCGGCAGACGTACATGACCGGCGGCGCCGTGAAGATGGCGGCCGAGGCGGTGCGGACGATCGTGCTCACCCGCGGTCGTGAGCGGTACGGCTGGTCGACGGTGTTCGCGGCGGGTCTACGGCTTGCGGGCGGCAAGATCGTCACGACGGCGGGCGAGGTCGCCGCGGACCTCGCCGAAGTGCTCGGCGACGAGCCGGTCGACGAGACGACCGAGTTCCACCACCGGCCGACCGAGGCGTTCGACAAGGTCACCGGCCAGGGTCTTGGCCACCTCCAGTACACGTTCTGCGCGCACCGCGCGGTGGTGGACGTCGACGTCGAGCTCGGCCTGGTCAAGGTGATCGAGCTGGCTGCGGCGCAGGACGTCGGCAAGGCGATGAACCCGCTCGCGGTGGTCGGCCAGATCCAGGGCGGCAGCACCCAGGGCCTGGGACTGGCCTTGATGGAGGAGATCCTCATCAAGGACGGCAAGGTCCGGAACCCGTCCTTCACCGACTATCTGATCCCGACGATCCTCGACACGCCGCCCATGCCGGTGGACGTGCTCGAACTCGCGGACCCCAACGCCCCGTACGGGCTGCGCGGGGCCGGCGAGGCACCCACTCTTTCCTCGACTCCCGCGATCGTCGCAGCGATCCGCGCGGCGACCGGGCTGGCCCTGAACCGGGTGCCGGTCCGGCCAGAACACCTGACCGGAACCTGAACCGGGTGCCGGTCCGGCCGGAATTTTCCACCGGGACCTGAGACGCAGTCAGTTTCCGTTTTTTCACCGTAGTACGGTCCCGGGCGGCGGCGCAGACGCCACCCCCGGGGCCGGACCGGCCCGACTTCCCACGGCAGACCGCCGTGCCGTCGTACGGACGCGCCCCCACGCACCAAGGCCGCCGCACCCGCCCCTGCCCGAACCCGGTCAGGAAGACCGCGGTGGCCCGCTCCATCCCAACAACATCTAAGACACTTGGGAGTGGGAATAGTGGCTCAGACATCGGTTCCGACGGAACCCGGGGAAACACCCCCGACACCGCCGCACGGATCGGACACAAAAACGGCGACACCGCCGCCGCCCGCGCATGTGGAGAGGAGCAACAGCGCTCTCGACCTGTACTTCAAGATCAGCGCACGCGGCAGCACAATGACGCGCGAGATACGCGGCGGCGTCACCACCTTCATGGCGATGGCTTACATCCTGCTGCTCAACCCGATCCTGCTGGGTGGCAAGGACGTCAACGGGCACCAGCTCGACCCCACGCAGATCACCACGATGACCGCGCTCGCCGCGTTTGTCACAACGGTCGCAATGGGTCTGATCGGCAACGCGCCGCTCGCGTTGGCGGCCGGGCTCTCGGTGGCCGGTGTGGTCGGCAACTCGGTCGCGTCGCAGATGTCGTGGCCGCAGGCGATGGGCCTGTGTGTCATCTACGGCGCGATCATCATGCTGATGGTCGTCTCGGGTCTGCGCGAGCGGATCATGAACGCGATCCCGATGGCGCTCAAGCACGCCATCACGATCGGCATCGGCCTGTTCATCGCGATCATCGGTCTCAACAACGCCGGCGTCGTGACCGAGAACGCCGCCCCGGGCGGTCCGCCGATCACGCTCGGCCCGGCCGGTGAGCTGGCCGGCTGGCCGGTGCTGGTCTTCGCGATCACACTTATCTCGATCTTCCTGCTGATGGCCCGCAACATCCGTGGCGCGATCCTGATCGGCCTGGTCTTCGGCACGGTCGTGGCCATGATCGTCAACAAGGCCGCCGACATCCCCGACAAGGCGTGGGGCGGCGGCGTACCGAACCTGCCCGACAAGATCGTGGACACTCCGGACTTCGGTCTGTTCGGCAAGGTCGACGTGTTCGGCGGATTCTCCGCAGCCGGCGGGATCACCGCATCGGTGCTGGTCTTCACCCTGGTGTTCGCGGGCTTCTTCGATGCCATGGCGACAATCATCGGCATCGGCAACGAGGCCAAGCTCGTGGACGACAAGGGCCGCATGCCGGGTCTGTCCAAGGCTCTGGCGGTCGACGGTGCCGGTGGCATCATCGGCGGCATCACCAGCTCGTCCGGTCAGACGGTCTTCATCGAGTCGGCGACCGGGGTCGGAGACGGCGCCCGTACGGGCCTGTCCAGCGTGGTCACCGGTGGCATCTTCGGCCTGATGCTGTTCTTCACCCCGCTCGCGGGTGTGGTGCCGAACCAGGTCGCGGCGGCAGCCCTCGTGGTGATCGGCTCGATGATGATCACCCAGGTCAAGCACATCGACTGGGACGACAAGGCCGCGGCGATCCCCGCGTTCGTGACGATCGTCCTGATGCCG
Source organism: Kitasatospora sp. UYEF31 (assembly GCF_057291755.1). Classification (NCBI taxonomy): domain Bacteria; kingdom Bacillati; phylum Actinomycetota; class Actinomycetes; order Kitasatosporales; family Streptomycetaceae; genus Kitasatospora; species Kitasatospora sp. UYEF31. The sequence goes on along the minus strand of NZ_JBXAWK010000073.1, from coordinate 7,367 downwards.
TTCACGTACTCGATCACGGCGGGCGTCGGGGCCGGCTGCATTCTCTACACGCTGATCAAGGCCGTGCAGGGCAAGTGGCGTGACGTGGGGCCGCTCATGTGGATCCTCTCGCTCGCGTTCCTCGCGTTCTTCGCACTCCATCCGATCAAGGAGTGGTTGGGCGTCAGCTGAGCTGCTGACGGTCACTTTTACCCGGCCGCACACCCACACAGCCCAAGGAGACCTCGATGCTCGACCTCGGGACCGAACTCGCGGCCTGGCGACGTGCGGGTACGCCGTACGCCCTGGCCACCGTCGTCGACGTCAGTGGAAGCGCGCCCCGCCCCCCGGGGGCGGCGCTCGCCGTGGGCGCCGACGGCACGGTCGTCGGAAGTGTCTCGGGCGGGTGTGTGGAAGGTGCCGTTTACGAGCTGTGCCGCGAAGCGCTGGAGAACGGACGTCCTGTCCTCCAGCGCTTCGGGTACAGCGCGGAAGACGCCTTCGCCGTGGGACTGACCTGCGGCGGGGAGATCGACATCTTCGTCCGGCCCAGCGGTGACCCCGCTGTGGAAGCGGCCCTGGCCGCGGCCGAACGGGACACCCCCGTGGCCGCGGCTCAGATCGTCGCCGGTCCGGCCGGGCTGCTCGGCCGGACCATCACGGTGACCGCCGAAGAAGTGACCGGGTCGTACGGAATGGACCCCGCGCTGGACTCCTCTGTCATCGGCGAGACACGCGCGATGCTGGACGTCGGCCGTACGGGATTGCTGACGTTTCGCCAGGACGGCCGGCCCTGCCCGGAGTCGTCCCCCGAGGACGTCACGGTGTTCGTGGAGACCCGCACACCGCCACCGCGGCTGCTGGTCTACGGAGCAATCGACTTCGCGGTGGCGGTCGCGCGCTTGGGCAAACTGCTCGGCTACCGGGTCACGGTGTGCGACGCCCGCGAGGTCTTCGCGACGGCCCGGCGCTTCCCGGACGCGGACGAGGTCGTGGTCGACTGGCCGCACCGGCACCTGGACTCGGTCGCGGACACGCTGGACGGCCGGACGGTCGTCGCGGTGCTGACGCACGACGCGAAGTTCGATGTGCCTTTGCTGGACCGGGCGTTGCGACTGTCGCTCGGGTATGTCGGGGCGATGGGGTCACGGCGCACGCATGAGGAGCGGCTGGTGCGGTTGCGCGAAGTCGGCGTCAGTGAGCGGCAGATCGCTGCTCTGCACTCGCCCATCGGTCTCGATCTGGGGGCGCGGACTCCGGAGGAGACGGCATTGTCGGTCTTTGCTGAGGTGGTGGCAACTCGGCACGGCGGGACGGGACTTCCGCTGCGTGCCGCGGGCGGTCCGATTCACCGGGCTGCTTGACGGTGCCTGAGCAGCCAGCGCAGAGTGCCGATCATCGATGACCCGGCCATGTCCATGTGACCCGATTCACTGACATGCCGTCAAGCTGTCATCAACTCACAACCGAAGGTAGATTCGGCCGCGGCTTTGCTTCGTGGGACCAGTGAGTCCTGTGGAAGTACGAGGCAGTCGAAGCAATCGAGATCAGGGATGAGCGTCACCACACCCGCCTGGTTGAAAAAACCGGGGAGAACGTGCCGCTGAACGAGGCAGTCCGCGGCCTGTTCTCCGCAACCGACGGCCTGTTCTCCGCAACCGACGGCCTGACGGGGGACGGGAGTTCGAGCCTCTCCGACGTTCTCAAAACGCAGGATTCCGGCGCCAGGACGGGTGCGCTGTGAGTAAGCACGGCAAGGGCCCGCACGGTCCGCCGAATTCGGGACCGCACGACAAGGGACCCGAGAAGAGCCCCGCGCCGCCGGATTCCGGCGCGCACAAGCCACCGGGCACCAAGAAAGGCCCGGACCTCTCCACACCGCCGGGCAAGACCACACCAGGCGCGCCCGGCAAGCCGGGCAGCACGGCCCCGGCGGGACCGCCGCCCAAGGGCGGCCAGGGCTTCCAGCTCACCCCCGACCACTTCGACACCGCCATCGGCGGCATGCACAGCGCCGCCACCCGCATGCAGACCGCACACGACAAACTCTCCGGCGTGATCGCCGCCAAAGGCGACTTCATGCAGAAGGACAGCCTCGGCCAGTCCTTCGCCAAAGTCTTCCAGCCCATAGCCGACGGCCACGGCCGGGCCGGACAGTCACTCCAGAAATCCGTCGCCAAGACCGGCGACGGATTCAAGGGCAACGCCACCACGATGCGCGGGGGCGAAAAGAAGGCCAAGACCGGGATCGACGCGGTCAAGACGCCGGGGACCGGCGGTACGGGGCCGACGGGGCGGACGGGCGGGCCGCCCGGCGGGCCGAGTGGCCCGGCCGGCAAAGGAGTCGGGAACAACAAGGGTCCGAAAGCCACTTCAGTACCCGCTGGCGGGAAACCTGGCTCCCCGCCCAAAGGGACCCGGCCCAAGAGCGACCCAGCCAAAACCACGCCGCTCAATTCCAAAGCCATTCCGCCGGACAAGACCGTCTGCAAGAGCGACCCGGTCGATGTGGCGACCGGCGGAATGGTCCTGGAGCAGACCGACGTCTCGTTGCCCGGCGTCCTGCCCCTGGTGCTCAACCGACGGCACAACTCAACTTTCCGGCACGGCCGCCTGTTCGGCCCCTCCTGGGCCTCCACGCTGGACCAGCGGATGGAACTGTCCCAGGACGGGGTGGTGCACACCACCGCCGACGGCCTCGTGCTGCACTACCCCGTCCCACGGGCTGGGGACAGGGTCTGGCCCGTCGCCGGCCCGGCATTGCCCCTGGATTGGGACGGCGCAGCGTCCGGAGAGATGGTGGTCTCCGATCCGCAGACCGGCTGCGGCGCGTACTTCGCCCCGCTGGGGGCCTCCCGCCGCAGCGCTCCAACGCGGCGGTCGTGCTGCCGCTGCGCGCGCTGGAGGACCGCAACGGCAACCGGATCGACCTGGACTACGACGAGCACGGGATGCTGTGCGGGATCCGGCACAGCGGCGGCTACCGGATCGCCGTGGACACCGAGGGTGATCGGATCGCCGGCCTGCGGCTGCTCGACGGGGCCGACAGCACCGACCTGGTCCGGTACGGCTACGACGCGGCGGGAAACCTCACTGAGGTCTACAACTCGTCCGGCCGGCCGCTGGTGTTCGGCTATGACGCCGACCACCGGATCACCTCGTGGACCGACCGCAACGGCATGGACTACCGGTACGAGTACGACCCGGCCGGACGGTGCGTCAGGACCTCAGGCTCCGGCGGGTACCTCAACGGCGCCTTCGCCTACGACCGGTCGGCCCGCACCACCATGCACACCGACTCCCTGGGCCGGGTGTCGGTCTTCGCGTACAACGAAGCCGGGCAGATCGTCCGGGAGACTGACCCGCTGGGACACAGCGTGGTCAAGGAATGGGACCCGTACAACAACCTGACCGCGGTCACCGACCCGCTGGGGCGCACCACCCGGGCAACCTATGACGATCTGGGCAACCCGCTGACCGTCACGCGCCCCGACGGCTCGACAGTCACCGTGGTCTACGACGACCTGGGGAACCCGGTCGAAGTCACCAACGCGGACGGACTGCGATCGAGCTTCGAGTACGACGCCTACGGCAACCGCAGCGCGGACACCGGCCCGGCAGGGGCCAGGACCGAGTACGGACACGGCCCAGGCGGGGCGCTCGCTTCGATTGCCCCGGTCACCGGCCAACTGGGCACCACCGTCCAGATCAGCTGTGACCTGGCGGGACTCCCGTTGGCGGTCTCCGGACCCACCGGGACCACCCGCTGCACCCGCGACGCCTTCGGCCGCATCAGCTCGGTCACCGATCCGCTGGGCGGCACCGTCCGCTTCGGCTGGACCGTCGAGGGCCTACCGGCCTGGCGCGAATACCCGGACGGCCGCCGCGAGGAGTGGCAGTACGACGGCGAAGGCAACCTGCTCTGCCACCATGACCCGGCCGGAAACCCGACCACGATGGAGTACACCGCCTTCGACCTGCCCGCCGCGCGGACCACCGCCGACGGAGTCCGGTACGAGTTCGCCTACGACACCGAACTGCGGCTGACCGGTGTGACCGACTTGCACGGCACGGCCTGGACGTATGCGTACGATCCGGCCGGGCGGCTGACCGGCGAGACAGATTTCAACGACCGCACGCTGGCCTACACCCTGGATGCTGGTGGACAGCTGACCGCCCGCACCAACGGCGCGGGCGAACGTGTGGACTTCACCCGGGATGTGCGCGGCAGGGTCGTGGAACAGCGGCACGCGGACACCGGCCGGATCACCACCTTCGCGTTCGACAGCGTCGGCCGGCTGTCCCGCACCACAAATCCCGATGCCGATCTGTCCTTTGAGTACGACGCGCTGGGCAGGCTGGTGTCGGAGACCTGCAACGGCCGCTCCCTGGCCACCACCTACGACATCCTGGGCCGCAGGCACACCCGCACCACCCCGTCCGGGCAGGTCAGCACCTGGGACTACGACACGGCCGGGCGCCCCGTCCGACTGGGCACCGCCGCGGGAGCGCTGGAGTTCGGCTACGACCAACTCGGCCGCGAGGTGCAGCGCCGTCTGGGTCCCAAGGTCGTCCTGGAACAGACGTGGGACACCGCCCACCGCCTGTCCGAACAGTCCCTGGTCGCCACCGGCCCGGGACAGGACAGCGGACTGCTCAGCAGGTTCGCTCTGACCATGGACACCCAGCGGCTGCACCGACGCGGCTACTCCTACCGTGACGACGGATATTTGACGGCCGTTGACGACTCCACCACCGGACGCCGCTCCTTCGACCTGGACACTGCCGGGCAGGTCACCGCAGTCCGCGCCGAAGGCTGGACCGAGAACTACGCCTACGACGAGCTGGGTAACCTCACCCACGGCACCTGGCCGACAGGTGACGGTCAATCAGATATTCAAGGTGAGCGAGAGTTCACTGGAACCCTTATCCGCCGCGCCGGCCGTACCTTCTACGAGCACGACGCCCAAGGACGAGTGGTCCGCAGTAGCCGCAAGCTCCTGTCCGGCGGCTCCAAAGTCTGGACGTACACGTGGGACGCCGACGACCGGATGACCGGGGTGACCACCCCGGAGGGTACGGACTGGCGGTATTTGTACGACCCGTTGGGGCGGCGGATAGCCAAACAGCGACTGACGGCTGACGGTGCGATCGCCGCTGAGGTCAGGTTTGCCTGGGACGGAACCCAACTGGCCGAACAGGTGGCCGATGCTGAGAAAGCCACCTCGTGGAACTACGCGCCAGGTGGCCACCAGCCCGTCAGCCAACTCGACCAGGATCTGACCCAGGACCAGGTGGATGCGCGGTTCCATGCCATCATCACCGACCTGGTGGGAACACCTACCGAACTGGTGTCCCTTGACGGAAGGCGAATCCCACAGAGCCAAACCACCTTGTGGGGACTCCGCTCCACTGCCGACGCAGTGGACAAAACCGTCAACTGCCCAATCCGCTTCCCCGGACAGTACGCGGACCCGGAAACAGGGTGGAATTACAATTACTTCCGCTATTTCGACCCGGAAACCGATCGATATACTTCACCGGACCCGCTCGGCCTACAACCCACACCCAATCAGCATTCATACGTCACCAACCCCTTCATCTCGTTCGACCCGCTCGGCCTGGCTCCCTGCCGTATCGACAAGTACGCCTGGGAAGGCAGCATCAGATACGGCAGGCTCGACGCACTGGGGCGGCCCACCGGGATGTCGGCATCTCTTCGAGCCGACATGCTGGATCAAGGATCAGAGGCCGGGAAAACAAGGACCCCCGGCTGGCGGAATCGCGGAGACCTCTTCAACGAAGCGCGCGGCCATCTTCTCGCCGGTCGGCTCGGCGGGGCAGGCACAGGCCCGTTCGCTCGCCAGAACCTGGTTACACTGACTCAGAATCCCTGGAATTCGCCATACATGCGAGTTGTTTTTGAACAGAAAGTCTACGACGCCGTAGATGCCGGGGAAATCGTGCAGTACACTGTAACCCCAATCTATGGCGGGGCGAATCCAATTCCACTCCGCCTGGAAATAGAAGCTCACGGAAATAAGGGTTTCCATCTTACCGGAGAAGTGGACAATCCTGCTTCTGGAGTTCGAACACCGGTGATCTGAGATACCTAATCCAACGCGTCCACCACTCGTATGACATTCAGCGCACCAAGGCCGCCGGAGGAATTCATGGCTCGCACGACCCCCGAACGGCCCGTAGACGTCCAGGCCTTGTTTCCGGAACTCTCCGCCTACCGTCGGACCAGTACTCGACTACACCCCCGGCCGGGAACGCCGACCGTGCGGCAAGGTTCAGTCGGTGGCCCGTTCCTGTGGCCGGCGGATGAGCCCTGGCCGGAGTGCAGGGAGCCGCATCGCCGCGGGTTCGGCGAACGGATCCGCGACGTCCGTCTAGAGCGGGAAATACGCGATGCGGCGCGGAACCGGCCTTCGGGAATGACGGACGAGGAGCGCGATGTCCTGTCCTCGATTCGGCACAATGAACTGCACATCCCCGGGCTCGGAGATACGGACCCGATCGCCCTGCTTGCTTTGTGCCAGTTGTTCACTTCCGAAGTGCCCGGCCTCGTCGGCCCCGACGGCTGCGATCTCCTTCAGGTCCTCTGGTGCCCGTTTGACGAACACGGCGGGGGGGACACGCCGGGCGTCTATCTGTACTGGCGCGATTCCTCTCAGGTCACCAACCTGCTCCTGCAGCAGCCCGAGCCGGAAATTGTCGGTTATGCCGATTCCGTCCCCGAGCCCTGCATTCTGCATCCCGAACAGGTAGTGGAACACGAATACGAGGGCCTTCTTCCTGAAGATCTCCGGGCCCGGATCGACGCCTGGGAGGATTCGGAGGACGAAGAAGAAGGAGAAGAGGACGAAGGTGAAGGAGAGAAAGAAGGAGAAGATTTGGTTTATTACCAACATGATCTTTCAATCCCGCCAGGGTGGAAGGTCGGCGGCTTCGCTTCCTGGCACTTGACCGACCCGCGCCCAATAGAGTGCGCATCCTGTGGTCGCCCCATGGATCTTCTTCTCACCATCGACAGCAAAGAATGGGACGGCGGATCCCGTAGCTGGGTCCCACACGAAGACCAATCGCTCATCGGTAAACGGAGAACGAACACGCCTACCCATATCACAGTCGGCCGTTGGGGCTCCCTGCGGATCTTCACCTGCCCCGTCGATCCGACCGGACACCCGCACAGGACCAGTATCCAGTGAGAATTTCTGATCTACGCTCAAACGAATTGACGATCACTCCCGGATGACTTCCAGTACAAATTGCTTCGCCCAGTTGAGATCAGCCTCGATTCGTCAGTGGGGTCTGATTACTGACTGAACCGGTAGGTTGCCCGTAATGTCCCCAGCCGTTCGGGGACGGGCCGTCGCGTGACG
>NZ_JBXAWK010000072.1:0-26694 GCF_057291755.1 Kitasatospora sp. UYEF31 | reverse complement strand
CGACAAGACCCCCGAGAGTTACCTCGCCGGGCTCCACCTACGCGGTGCCATCGTCTGGATCCGCGGGCTCCACCCCGCCACATCATGATCCGAACTCAGAACAGACCCTAGAGCGGCAGGATCGCGTTCTCAGGGAGCGCCTCAACGCGGAGGTCCGGGTTCGCCGGGTTGTTCAGCTGCGGGTACTTCCGCACCGCGGTGCGGCGGTACTTCGCGGTCGAGTGCTCCGGGTCCTTGTCGAACTCCGGGATGACCTGGTTGCCGAACAGCTCCAGCATCTCCAGGTTCTCGTCGTGCGTCATACCGTCGTTGACACCGAAGACCAGCTGGTCACAGCCGACCTCCTGGTAGGCCTTGACCTGCTCACACACCTCTTCGGGTGTGCCGCAGAGCAGGTAACCGCCGGCGATGAGCTGGTCGAGCAACTCCTCGCCGCCCAGCTCCGCCAGGTGGTAGGGGGTGGCCGGCCAGGTGACCGCGTCCGCCGACTTCGGCATCGAGTCGTGGTACATGTTCACCAGCGTCACCAGGTAGCCGCGGCCCTTGGCCAGGGCGATCTCGCGGGCCCGCTGACGGTCTTCGAGGCAGATGACCGCGTTGGTCATCATGACGTTGTTGTTCTGGTACTCACCGAGCACCTCGACCGGGTTCTCGGCGGCTTCCTTGTACGCCTCGATACGGCCCTTGAGGTTGTAGACCGGCTCGAAGTTGAAGGCGATCGCGCCGATGCCGAGCGAACCGGCCTTGGCGAAGCTGCCCGGGTTGCCGCAGGCCAGCCAGATCGGCGGGTGCGACTGGCCGTAGGGCTTCGGCAGGATGTTGTGCGGGGTCGGCACGGTGAAGTGCTCACCCTCGAACGAGTAGTCGAACTGGCCCCACATGCGGACGATCTCGCGGGAGACCTCGTCCCACTCGGACTTCGTCGTCGCGTGGTCCAGGATGTTGAAGGACGCGACCTCGTGGCTGCCCGCGCCACGGCCGGTGCCCCACTCGAAGCGGCCCTCGGTGATGTGGTCCATCGTCGCGGCGCGCTCGGCGTACCGGACGGGGTGCTCCTTGCGCGGCGACAGGCTGTTGATGCCGGTGCCGAGGTGGATGCGCTCGGTCTTGCCGGCGACGTAGCCGATGAAGACCTCGGGGGCTGACATGTGGCTGTACTCAGTCAGGCCGTGGTGCTCGCCGAACCAGGCGTACTTCCAGTTGTGGCTGTCAGCCTTGATCGCCAGTTCCATCTCACGCTTGAACATGAGGTGCTCGGACGCGCGGTCATGCGCGGCCGGGCCGGGGATGTACCCGTTGAGGAAAATGCCGAACTCCACTGTGGAGCCTCCCGTATCGCCTGGTTCCGGCAACGCTGCCGAACACTTGTTTAAGCCCTTACAGCCGCACAGTAACCGGGAGTTCTACAGAGGTGCTTGACACGTGTCTGACGTCACGTCAGATCCTGGCCGTTTATGGGAAGCGTCACAAACATACCCAAAGGGTCCGACGCCGGTCCGCTGCGGGGGCGTGGGACCGGCGCCGGACGTATAGAGGGATACGGGCAGCTCAGAAGGGATACGGGCAGCTCAGAAGGGACCCGGGCAGCTCAGAAGGGACCCGGGCAGCTCAGAAGGGACCCGGGCAGCTCAGACCTGGTAGCGGTCCGCGCCGCGCACCTGCTGCCCGGCGATCCACTCGCTGGTCCGGCGCAGGCCCTCGACCAGGGAGACCGCCGGCCGCCAGCCGCACCACTGCGCGGCCCGGGAGTTGTCCGAGAGCAGCCGCTCGACCTCACTGCCGGCCGGGCGCATCCGCGCGGGGTCGGCGACGATGCGGGCGTCCCGCCCGGAGATCTTGATCAGCAGCTCGACGAGATCGCCGATGGAGATCTCCTCCCCCGTACCGAGGTTGACGGTTTCGCCCAGTGCCCGGTCGGACTCGGCGACGGTGAGGAACCCGGCGGCCGTGTCAGTGACGTAGGTGAAGTCGCGCGTCGGCGTGGTCGAACCAAGTTTGATCTCGGTCGCACCCGAGTGCAGCTGCTGGAGGATCGCGGGGATCACCGCGCGGGCCGACTGGCGGGGGCCGTAGGTGTTGAACGGGCGGCACACGGCGACCGGCAGCCCGAAGGAGTGGTGGTAGGACAGCGCCATCATGTCCGCGCCGATCTTCGACGCCGAGTACGGCGACTGCGGCTGGAGCGGATGCGACTCACTGATCGGGACGGTGCGCGCCGTGCCGTACACCTCGCTCGTCGAGGTGTGGACCATCCGCCGCACACCGTGCCGGACCGCTGCGGCGGCTACGTTCTGGGTGCCCATGACGTTCGTCTGCACGTACGACTCCGGTGCCTGGTAGCTGTACGGGATACCGATCAGCGCGGCCAGGTGGAAGACGGTGTCGCAGCCTTCGACCACATCCATGACCCGGCCCGCGTCGCGCACGTCGCCGGTCACCAGCCTGACGCGGTCGTCATCGAGGTAGTGGGCGAGGAAACCCTTCTCGCCGTACGGCTTGTAATGCGTGAACGCCCTTACGTTCGCGCCCTGTTCGACGAGCATGTCAACCAGCGTGCTGCCGATGAAGCCTTCGGCTCCGGTGACGAGGACGGTGCGGTTCTTCCAGGGGCTGACAGTCATGGCTCAGTGCTCCGGTGCTGATCGGGGTTCTTGGAAGTTCTTGGGGTTCTCAGGCGTGCGCATACGCGGCACTGCTGTGCCACTCGACGGCCTCGGGCGTCCGCCCGGCCAGCTCCATCGCCCACACGGCCAGCCGGTCGGCTGCGTCGGCGTGGTCGGCGCGACGCGCGGCCAGGGCCATGTCGTGGAGCCGCAGCGGGTCGGTGACCAGCGGTTCAAGCGCGGCGGCCAGGCTCGACGCGGTCGCCTCGGCGTCCGGCACGAGCACCGCCGCGCCGACGTCGGACAGCGCACGGGCGTTGTGCGTCTGGTGGTCACCGGGGGCGTACGGATAAGGGACCAGGACCGACGGCAGCCCCAGGTGCTGGAGTTCGGCGACGGTGGAGGAGCCGGCCCGGCCGACCATCACGTCCGCGGCGGCGTAAGCGAAGTCCATGCGGTCCAGATAGCGCACGACCGTCGCCACCGGGTTGTCGCCGAGGGTCGTCCTCGCCTGCTTGAACGTGGCGGGCCCTGTCTTGATCAGCAGGTGTACGTCAGTCCGGCCGCGCCAGCGGTGCGCCAGCCCGAGCGCGGCCTCGCTGACCCTGACCGCTCCCAGGCTGCCGCCGTTGACCAGGACCAAACACAGGTCCTCAGTGATCCCGTACAGTGCTCTGGCCTCGGCGCGCAGCGCCGTGCGGTCCATCCGGGCGACGGATTCGACCAGCGGCATGCCGACCGTACGGCGGTCCTTGTCCGGCAGGCCCGCGCCCGCTTCGGCGAAGGCCAGCGCCACGTGCGGGGTCAGCCGGGCGGCGAAGCGGTTCGCCCGGCCCGGCACCGCGTTCGACTCGTGCACGAGGGCGGGGATCCCGGCGAGTTTCGCGCCGAGCACCGCCGGGGCGCTCGGGTAGCCGCCCATTCCGACGACGACGTCCGCGCCCACCCGCTTGAGCAGGGCGCGGGCCTGGGCCCCGGCCCGCAGGAGGTCGGCCGGGAGGCCGTACTTCCGCAGCCCGAGGGAGTCGTCGAACGGGATCATGTCGACGGTCTGGAGCCGGAACCCGGCCTCCGGGATCAGCCGGGACTCCAGGCCCCGCTCGGTGCCGATGAACACGATCCGGCAGTCGGGCGCAGCGCGCCGCAGCGCCTGGGCCAGGGCGAGACCTGGATAGATGTGTCCGCCTGTCCCGCCGGCCCCGATGACTACGGAGAGCGACGCGCTGTTCTTTGTCATGGCCGCAACACTGCTGTTGGTGCCTGAGAGGTTCCTGAGAGCAGGATGTATGAGGATGTAGTCATGCAAAACGACCGTCCTGAGCACTCCCGTGTCCTCGTCGTGGACGACGACGTCGAGATCGGCGCGGCGATCGGCGCCGCCCTGGAGGTCGAGGGCTACCAGGTACGGATCGCCCGCGACGGTCTCCAGGCCCTCACCGATGTGGCCGGCTGGACACCCGACGCGATGGTGCTCGACGTCCTCATGCCGGGTCTGGACGGGCTCGCGGTCTGCCGCCGTCTGCGGGCCCTCGGGGACAGGTTGCCGATCCTCCTGGTCACCGCGCGCGACGCCGTCGCGGACCGGGTCGACGGGCTTGACGCCGGCGCGGACGACTACCTCGTCAAACCCTTTGACGTCGATGAACTCCTGGCCCGGCTCAGGGCGTTGGTCCGGCGCGCCTATCCGGAGCGCGGCCCCGGTGAAGTCCTTTCGTACGGAGATCTCACAGTCGACCCGGCCAGTCGCACGGGGCGCCGGAACGGCAGGCCCATCGTTTTCACCTTCACCGAGTTCACCCTGCTCGAACTGTTCCTGGAGAACCCGGGGCAAGTCCTGTCCCGCGACGTCATCATGGACCGGGTCTGGGGCCAGGACTTCGGCCCGGCCGCGAACTCCCTTGAGGTGTACGTCGGTTACCTGCGCCGCAAGCTGGAGGCCGAAGGCGGACGACGACTGATCCACACGGTGCGCGGCATCGGCTACCGGCTGGAGTCCGCGTGACCCTGCGCACCCGGGTCGCCGTCGCCGCTTCGCTCGCCGTCGCTTTGATCGTCATCGCCTTGACCCTGGCCGCTTTTTTTGTGGTCCGGCACGAACTCAACCGCGAGCTGGACGTCGGCCTGTCCCGGGAGGCCGGGCGGACCAAGCAGCTGAGCGCCCGGCAGGGCTGGACCCCTGCCGGTTCCTGCGAGTGGCTGGCCGCGCCCGCGTGTACCCAGGTGGTGGACAGTTCAGGTAAATCCTCGGCTCCGGAAGGTTATTCACTACCCGTCACCGCAGCGACGCTGAAGGTCGCCCGCGGGGAAGCCCCGCAGTTCTACACCGACGCCCGGTTGGGCGCGTACCCGGTCCGGATCCTCACGATCCCGCTCAGCAAAGGCAAAGCGCTCCAGGCCGCCGTCCGCAGCGACACCGTGGACACCGGCGTGCGGCGCACCGGCCTGGTCCTGCTGTTCGTCGGCGGGATCGCCGTGGTGCTCGCGGGCGGCCTCGGCTACCTCGTCGCCCGCACCGGCCTGCGCCCGGTCCGCCGGGTGACCAGAGCGGCCGAAGAGATCGCGCTCACCCGCGACGCCAGGACTCGGATCGCGGTCACCGGATCAGACGAACTGGCCCGACTGGCAACGTCGTTCAACACAATGCTCGACGAGCTGGAAGCCTCGGTCACCGCCCAGCGGCAGCTGGTCGCCGACGCCTCACACGAACTGCGCAGTCCGCTGACGAGTCTCCGTACGAACATCTCACTGCTTGCCTACGGCGACCGGTTGAGCTCCGAACAGCGGGACCGGGCCGTCCGGGCGCTGGACCGCGAACTGGCCGGTATGACAGGCCTGGTCCGCGACCTTGTCGACCTGGCGCGCGGTGAGGAACCGCCGACTCTGGTCGAAGCCGTGCCGCTGAGCGGTCTTGTCGACCACTGCGTGGAGACCGCCCGCAGGCACTGGCCCCGTACGCCGTTTGAGACTTCGGTTTCACCCGTGCTCGTCTCCGGCGTCCCCGAGCGGCTCACCCGGCTGGTCGGCAACCTCCTGGACAACGCCGCGAAGTTCAGCCCGCCGGGCCGGCCCGTGGAAGTGGCTCTTTCCCCGTACGGCGTCCTGACCGTCCGCGACCACGGGCCCGGCGTCGCCCCGCAGGATCTTCCGTACCTCTTCGACCGTTTCTACCGCTCCCGCGCTGCCCGCGCGCTGCCGGGCTCCGGGCTCGGTCTGGCGATGGCCCGGCAGATCGCCCGCGCGCACGGCGCGGAACTGACGGCCGCGAACGCCCCGGACGCAGGCGCGGTGTTCACGCTGCTGTTCACCGCCGACGTAAAAGCCGATCGGCGCCCCTGACAGGGACGCCGACCGGTTGTGTGTACCGCACGCGGCGGGCGTTACGCCGTGCAGCGCACCTGCACCTGCGAAGCCGCGATGTGCGCGCCCGTGTAGGCCCCGTTGCCGGTCCAGTCCTGGCCGCGCGTCACGAGCTTGACCGCCACCTGGCCGCCGCTCACCGGCACCGTGCCGGCCGCCACCCAGCGGCCCCGGTTGTTGACCTGGTCGACGGTGAAGCTCTTGTACCAGGTGCCGGTCTTGTCATCGCCCATGTTGCGCAGGACGAAGTACTGCGCGGGGGCGCCGCCGACCTCCTTGAGGCCGCCTGAAGGCACGAACACGTTGATCGAGCACGTCTTCGAGGCGGTGCCCACGTTGAATCCCCACAGCACCCGCGCGCTGGTGTCGTCCTTGTTCTTGTCCCCGGACATCGGCACCGAAGCGAACTTGTTCGAACAACCGCCCTGGGCGGGAGAGCCCGCAGAGGAGAGCCAGCCCTTGCTGCCGTCGGTGTAGCGGCCGATCTCTCCATAGCCGGTCGACTTGTCGGAGCAGCCGTAGCCCGCGGTGCCGAGGTAGGTCTGCTGCGGGGCGATGTTCGGCGCGATCGGGGCCGGGGGCTTGGGAGTTGTCGTGCCGGTCGTGCCGCCCGAGGTCGTGCCACCCGAGGTCGTGCCGCCGGTGGTGCCGGCCTTGCCGCCCGACGCGGAACCGCCGGATGTGCCACCGGACAAGCCACCGGACGAGCCACCGCTTGTACCGCCCGGCGCGGAACCGCCCGTGGACGAGCCGCCCGAAGCGGCCCCACCGCTGGTACCCAGCGGGCCGCCGCCACCGCTCGAACCACCCGACGAACCCAGCGGGGCGCCGCCGCCGCTCGTGCCCAGCGGACTGCCGCCGCCCGACACGCCGCCACCCGCGCCGCCGGTCGAAGCCTGGTCGAAGGACGTCGGGCCCGCTCCCCCACCGGTAGCACCGGAACCGCCGGACGCACCGGCGGGCGTCAGGTTCGGGGAGGTGTCCGCCGGGGTTCCGTTGCCGACCGGGGCGAGGGCCGTCGGACCGGCGTTCATCGGGGCTGACGCCTGCACGGTGCGCTTGGGCTTTCCGTCGTCGCCGCCGAAGTCGAGCCCGGAAAGGAGCGGGACCGCCACGACCGCCGTGACTACGAGGAGCGGCGTGCCCACGCTCGCGATCCACACCCGCTTGCCGGGGCGCAGTTCACGCTTGGGCGTCCGTACGTGCGCGGCGAAGACCGCCGCGAAGTTCTGGCGTCCCGCATTGTCATCGGCCATGGAAAGTCCTCGCCACTCGTCACTCGTCAAAAATGGGGTGGATCAGGGTTGTGCGCGCAGTACCGACTGATCAGGCACCGCCGACTGATCGGACACTGCCGACTGATCTGACAGTGCCGGGTCGGGCGGTGCCGGCGGGTCGGGCAGGTCGCTGCGGCGCAGGGACACCAGGTCGTCGGAACCCGGGTCGTCGAGGTCGGAGACACGCGTGGCGTGCCGTTCAGTCATCTCCTGGAACACCTGGCGCGCCGAACGCCCGTTGCCGAACCTGCGGTCCCGGGGCACAGCGTCGAAGTGGGCGAGCAGGCCCACCCGGGCCTCGTCGTCCAGGGTGTACTCGTACTCAACCGCCTGCTGTTCGACGATCCGTACGAGGTCGGCCGAGTCGTAGTCCGCGAACACCAGCGTGCGGTTGAAGCGCGACGCCAGACCCGGGTTGGAGTCGATGAAATGGTGCATCTCCTCCGGGTATCCGGCCACGATCACCACGACATCGTCCCGGTTGTCCTCCATGAGTTTCACGAGCGTGGCGACGGCCTCCTGGCCGAAGTCGTTGCCCGATCCTGGTGCCAGTGAGTAGGCCTCGTCGATGAACAGCACGCCACCCATGGCCTTGCGGAACACCGCCGTGGTGCGCGGCGCGGTGTGCCCGACGTATTCCCCGACGAGCGCGCCGCGGTCGGCCTCGATGAGGTGGCCCTGGGAGAGCAGCCCGAGCGCCTTGAGCAGCCGGCCGTAAAGGCGGGCCACCGTCGTCTTGCCCGTGCCGGGGTTCCCGGCGAAGACCAGGTGCCGGCTCAGTGGCGGTGGGGTCAGGCCCGCATCCTGCCGACGGCGCACCAACTGCATGAGTTTGACGAGAGTCGCGACGTCCTGCTTGACCCGGTCCAGACCCACCAACACATCGAGTTCGCTGAGCAGTTCGGACAGTGACGCGACTTCTTCGTCCGCGTCCGCGTCAGCCGTTCCCGCCGCGGAGCCGCCGCCGGCCACCGCAAGCACCCCGGTCTCGCACACCACCGTGCGCTCGACGTCGAACGCCCGGCAGTCCTCGAACAAGATGTCCGGCTCGGCCGGTTCCTCGACCGTCGCGTCGCTGGAGCAGGACCGGAAGACGCACGCGCGCATCGTCGGCGCGGCCCCCGCTGAGACGTGGACGCCGGGGAAGGACGAACCCGATATCAGGCAGTCGGTGAACTCGCCACGCGCACCGTCCCGCAGGTAGATGCCGTTCTTCCCTGGTTCGGCGAGTGTCGTGTGCCGGACGTTCGGGTTCGCCCCGGTCCACAGCACCATCGCCGAACCGGCGCTGCCGTGGACCGAGCAGTGGTCGATGGCCGGGGCCGCGCGCTCGTCGACCACGATTCCCGCCGTCCCGGCCCCCGCCACCCGGCAGCGGACGAACGCGGCGGCCGAGTCGGGGCCGATCTCGATCCCGGCCCGCCCGGTGGCCGAGACCTCCAGGTCCTCGATTCGGATCTTTCCCGTGCCGTCCACCCGAAGGCCGGTTCCGGCCGTGCGCACCGCACAGTGGGAGAGCGTCGCCGCCGTGTCCGTGTCGAGCCTGATCCCGGTCATCAAGGCATCGCGCACGACCAGGCCGCGCACGTCGGCGGCGGCCGAATCCGCCACACACAGACCGTGCTCCGGGGTGGGCCCCGCAAGTGAATCCACCAGCTCAAGGTGAGCGTCCCCACCGACGTGGATCGCGGTGAAGGCCGACCCGGACACCACAACAGAGCGCACGTTCAGGCGGGAAGTGCCGCGCGCGAAAAGGCCGTTCGCACCAGCGTCGCGTACGACACTGTCGGTGATCGTCAGGTGCGCCCCGCCGTCCGCGACGATTCCGCTGAGTTTCGGCGCGGTGACCCGCGAGGCCGCCACCGCCACCCGCGCGCCGCCGTCGGCGAGGATCGCCGACGCGCCCGCGCCGTCCACCGAACAGCCGATGACGGTGACGTTCGACCGCCCCGTACACATGACAGCGTCGGTGACGCACTGGTGTATCTGGCTGTCCGCGAGCGTGACCACGACGTCGTCTTCGGCGAGCAGACCCGACCGGCCTGATTCACCGATCGAGCAGCGCCGGGCGGTCAACTGCGCTTTCCCGCGCACCCACAGGCCCGAGCCGACGGTCGACACGCAGGTGGTGTCCGTGACCGAGGCGACCGCGTCACCGGCCACGATGAATCCCGCGCCGTCGATCTCCTCGACGACACACGACCGGGCCGCTAGCCGGGTCGTGTCGAGTGCGTACACTCCCGCGAGCCCCGCGCCGGATATATGACAGCGCGTCAATTCGACGCGGGCGGCGGAATCCGCCTCCACCCGGCCGGCCTCGATCCGACAGTCCGTCAGTTTCAGGCCGCCGCCGAACACCCGCACCGTCGGCTGCGCGGCGTCCGCGCCGACCAGGGTCAAGCCGTCCAACTCCGCAGCGCCGCCGCCCGAAACCGTCAGCACGGGCCCGTCGGCCGACACGATCCGCACACTTCCCGGACCGGCCTCGGCGACGATCCGCACCGTGCCGCGCACCTCAAAAGACTCCTGATAGGTGCCGGCCGCGACCGTGACCAGGGTGCCGTCGGAAGCACCGGCCAAAGCTTTGGCCAGCGTACGGAACGCTCCGCGGCCGACGGCGTCCACCCGCAGGGTGCCGGGAACCCCGGTCGCCGGCGTGTTGTCCGCACCGGGCCAGCGCAGTCGGCTCACGGATTACCACCCTTGTTCTTCCCGAAATCCTCTGGCGGCGGCGGGAACACCAACCCGGACTGAGTGCCGAGCCAGCTGCCGAAGGCCTTACCGCTCAGTTTCTCACCGAACTGCATC
Source organism: Kitasatospora sp. UYEF31 (assembly GCF_057291755.1). Lineage (NCBI taxonomy): Bacteria > Bacillati > Actinomycetota > Actinomycetes > Kitasatosporales > Streptomycetaceae > Kitasatospora > Kitasatospora sp. UYEF31. The sequence goes on along the minus strand of NZ_JBXAWK010000072.1, from coordinate 16,649 downwards.
CCAAAGTCGAACAGCCCGCCGCGGTGGTAGAACCTGCCGCCCGCGTATCCCAGGAAGGTGGTCTTGCTGACGAGGCTGAACGCGGAACCGCCCAGCGCGCCCGCCATCCCGAGACCGGCCTTCTTCCAGGCGTCCTCTCCCGAGAGCCCGTCGAAGATCATGGCCTTGCCCAGGCCGGACAGGAGGGCGGACACCTGGCCGGAAGCCAACGACACACCCCAGTCGAACGTCGCGGCCCGCCAGCGTGTGACGTTCTCCACCGCCGTGAACTCCGAACGGAACGAGTCGATGCCCGGGGGCGTGCGCGCGTAGGGCTGGCCCGCATCGTGGTTGCTCAGCCCCTGGCGGGGGAAGCGCAGCACCGTGTCCTGGAGGATTGCGGTGCCGCCGCCGATGGTACCGCTGACGGCCGCGCCGAACGCCGCCTTCTGCCAGTCCTTCGCTGTGACCACGTGGTCCGGGTTCATCGCCCAACTGATGATCATGTTGGCCGTGAAGTCCAGGGTGAAGTTGAGGACGAAGTTGTACAGGAACTTCGCGACCACCTTCTGGGACCGCGACATGAGCTGCGAAGCGCCGTCGAGGTACGGAGCACTTGAGAAATCCCCGCGGTGCGGGTCGCCCAGCCGCCGGTTGTGGCCGCGGAACGTGTCCTGGACGCCGGTGAAGTCCAGTTCGTTCCGCAGGGAGGTCCAGTTCCCCTCCGGCAGGTTGAACGTGTCCCACCGGCGGAGGAAGTTGAAGGCGTCCATCGGCGAACTGACGTGTCCGACGGGTATGAACGCGCTGTTGTCCCGCACCCAGACGCGACCGGTCGTCGTCGCCTGCACGAACACCTTGTCGGTGGCATCGGTGATCCGGTACTGCTGGTACCAGTCGTCGTATTCCAGGTAGTGGGTCGGGGTTACGTCGTCGGACTTGTACAGCACACTGCGCTCCCGGAAGAGCTTGCCGTGGTCGTACTCCTGCCAGACCTTGGTGTCGAATACCCGGTGCGCGGTGCCTGCGGCGGCCCCGGGCGGCACGGCGGCCCCGGGCTGCACGGCGGCCCCGGCCGTTCCGGGCGGCACCGCGGCCCCGGGCGGCACGGCGGCTCCGGCAACCCCGGGAGCCACGGGGATCTCGACGGCTCCGGCGGTCCCGGCGGGCACGACGGTCCCGGGGTCGGTGTAGTGGCGGACGCGGCCGTCCTTGTACTCGAACTTCACTACACCGTTGCCGTCAAGGTCCCGGAACACCATTCCGCGACCGTCCGTCACCTTTGCGACGGGGGGAGCAGTGCCTTGCCAGCTGCCGTCCGCGTGTTTCCACTGCCGCGCCAGCTCCGCGCCCTTCAGCGCACCGAACTTGTCCACCACCTGGCTGTGCCAGACGTCGCCACGCTTGTAGGTGAGCAACCGGTCGCCGCCGATGAGGTCGCGGGAACCGTGCTCGAAGACCTGGCGGCCCTCGTGGGTCGAGAAGTTCATGAACGAGTCGTCCCACGTCGAACCGGACAGCCCCGCCCGGAAGTTGAGCCGCTCGCCGGACGCCGCGCCACCGACCGGCGGCGTCGGGTTGCTCCACGTACCCTTCGCCAGGTGGGGAGTGCCACCACCGGTCACCGCCTGGCCGTTGGGGAAGTGGTCCAGCCGCTCGGTCACCTGGCCGAGGGCGTTCTTGTGGATCTCCGACGGGTGCGTGCCGTGGGTGTATTCGATGCGGCGGCCGTCGTCGAAGACCGTGACGAGGTGCTTATCATTGTCGACGCGGATGAAGTCGTGAACGGTCTGCGTGCCCATATCCGGGCGCGGGAAGCGGTGGAGATCAACATTGGTTCCGTCCGCACCCTTGAGCTTCCATCCAGTGCCGTCGATGTCATTGAAGATCTTATGGGTGGACCCGTCGGAGAACTTGAACTCGTAGCGGACGTGCTCACCGGCCTTCGTGAGCTGGAATGAACTACCGTCCAGCGCCACGTGCATCTTCCCGGAGCGCCCCAGGTCGGACGTGCCGTTCGCAAGGAACCGGGCCTCGCTCCACGAGTGGAGCTGCATGAGCCCCCGGCCTTCGAGGGTGCCGGCCGCTCCACTGCTCCACGCCTTCCACGCCCAGTCCGGGAGGCGCTGCTCGACCACGCGCTTGGTCTCCAGGACGCTGACTTTGACCGGCGGATCCCCCGCCGTCGTTGTCGTCCTGGTGCCGACGTCCTTGCTCTGCGCCGACAGCTTCTTGTAGTCGCCCTTGGCCAGGTCGGTCATCTCGTACACGTCCAGGTGCCGCGACGTGTCCGGTAGCAGACTCAGCTTCGGGTGCTTCTCCAGAGCGGTGTTCTTAATGGTCCCGGTGATCTCGACGTCCTTGTAGCCGCCGTACCAGTTCTTCTCCCGGGGCCCGTGGGCCAGTTGCTTCCCGTCGGTGTTGTAGGTGTGCCACTCACCGTTGCCCGAATCGACCCGGGTCCAGCCGCCGCCTTCGAAGTCCTGTCCCTTGTGGATGGTTCTGCCGAACGCACCGTCGCCGACGTCCACCCAGGCTTTGCCGTCGACGCGGTACGTGCGCACCGCCTTGTGCTCGAACGCGGCGCCGCCCTCAGCCCGTTCGAAGACGTGCCAGACGCCGCCCTTGTCCTTGAACGCAAGCAGATCCGCACCGTTCTCCAACCGCTCCCATTGCAGAATCGGGACCTTGCTGTTCGGGCCCCCGGACGCCTCGAACCGGCGGCCGCCGTTGCGCTTGGTGAGATCGCCGGAGCCGTACAGGTCAAACTGCCGGGTCGCCCCGGCCGGCTGGTGTGTGGGTGTCCCGTCGGGAAGGGTCCGGTTCCACGTGCTCGTGGAGGTTGTGTGGTCGATCGCATAGATATCGGTACGGCCCTTGTGGGTGATGGTGAACTTCTCGCCCGTCACCCGGAACCCCTCCGTCTCGTAGGTGATCTCGCGCCTGCCGGCCGTGCCGAACGTGACCCTATGGCCGTCGACGGTGCCGGGGCCGGGGAACAGCGAGTGCCCGTCGTCGGTTGTGAGTCGCCACTGCCCGCTGGCCGCGTCCTGTACGAGGTGCTCGTTGCGGATGGTCGGAGTTTCCGCGTGCTCTTGGAACGCCCTGTGCGTCGTCTCCCGAAGCTGGAATTCGGCGTCGTAGACCTTGGCGTGGAGGGTGCCCCCGCTCGGAGCTTCGGCCCGGTACATCCTTGTCCCGGCATCGAAGCTTCCGGTGTAACCAACCGCGGGCTGACCGTGTGCGTCGAGCACTTGGACCCGGCTGGGCGCGGGGTTGGCCGGGGTGTGCACCAGCCTGTTGCCGTCGACCACGTCGATCTCCCGGCGCAGGAACCCGCCGGTTGTGGCGTCGAGGACGCGGGTGTCGCCGTTGGCATTGTGCAGGATGCGGAATTCGGAGCCGACCTGCTCGACGGTGTGCGTGTCCAGTCGGCCGCCGATGTCCTCAAGCCGCAGACCGGGCCCGGTGTCCGTCACGATCCAGCGGGTCCCACCGTCGATCGGGGTTCCCGTGGCAACCCGGGTGAACTTGCTGTCGTAGTAGTGCAGCGCGTTGTCCGCCGAGTCCAGGACCCGGAACCCTCCGTCCGGTGTACCCGTGACGGTATAAGTGTCCAGGTGCCCGGCATCACTCTCAAGCCGCAGACCGGACCCCGGGCGGTCGACAATCCACCGGCCCTCACCGGCAAGCGGACTCCCCGTCGCCACCTGGTTGAACGCACCGTCGTAGTAATGGAGTTCGCCACCGACTCCAGTGGTGACCCGCAACTCATCACCCACCCGGGTGACCGTATGCCCATCCAACGGACCTGCGGGGTTCTCGACCCGAAGGCCCCCAGTGGAATGGTCCACGATCCAGCGGGTCCCACCGTCGATCGGAGTTCCCGTAGCAACCCGGGCGAAGGTGCTGTCGTAGTAGTGCAGCACGTTGTCCGCCGAGTCCAGGACCCGGAACTCACCACCCGCCGCATGGGTGACGGTGTGCGTGTCCAGGTGCCCGGCTTCACCCTCAAGCCGCAGACCGGACCCCGGGCGGTCGACAATCCACCGGCCCTCACCGGCAAGCGGACTCCCCGTCGCAACATGGTTGAACGCACCGTCGTAGTAACGCAGTTCGCCACCGACTCCAGTGGTGACCCGCAACTCATCACCCACCCGGGTGACCGTATGCCCATCCAACGGACCTGCGAGGTTCTCGACCCGCAGACCCCCAGTGGGGTGGTCCACGATCCAACGGTTCCCACCGTCGATCGACTTGACGATGCCAACCCGGTCGAAGTCGCCACTGTAGAAACGGAGTTCACTGCCACGGCCCGAGTGGACCCGGAAGCCACCGTCCGCCCGGGTGACCGTGTGTCTGCCCACATCACCAATGGCGTTCTCGATCCGCAGCCCCCCGGTGGGGTGGTCCACGATCCACCACTTGTTGCCGTCCACCGGATGCCCGGTGGCCAGCGGCCGGAACTCACCGTCGAAATAGTGCAGCGAATTTGTGCCGGCGTCCATCACCCGGAACTCGCCGCCCACCTGGGTGACTTGGAGATCGGAGCGGGCCGCGCCGGTCCAGTCCTGGACCTGGAACCTGCCGCCTTCGCCACGCCCGATCCAGCTGTGCTCGCCGATACCCACCAGCGGAGGCGTCTTCTCCAGCAGGACCCCCTCGCCGTTGAACCGGGTGATCTCGCCGGTGGCCCCGTTGTAGACGGTGTAACCAGTGTCGGTCTTCCGTACGCGCAAACCGTCCTGCGCGGTTTCCGCCGCGTCCACGATCCTGACGCCGTCGTCCGAGAGGTGCAGCGGCACCCCATCGCCGAGACCGTGGAATTCGATGCCCACCGGGTACAGGTTCACCGGGTGGCGGCCCGCCTCCGCGGCGATCTGCTCCGCATACTCGTCGAACGCCTGCCGCTTCCCGCTCAGCGGCTTACCGTCCGGGCCGAGCGGAGTGCTCTGCCCGTCCTTACCGAACGGGCTGTTCTTCCCGTCGTACAACGGCGGCGTTTCACCGTGCACCGGGCCCACGGCGAGGTCGTCCACCTGGAGTCGGCCCGCCGCGTGTGTGTCGAGCAGCTTGAGGAACTCGTCCGGGAGGCCGTTGAGGTTCACCCCGACCGGTTCGCCCGCAAGATGCCCATTGCCTCCCGTCCCGTGCGCGGGCGGTTCCTCGCCGGTGCCCCTGCCCCGCCCGCCCGCCAGGTCCCTGCCGTAGGCGGGGGGCTTCTCGGCGAGCATCTCGCTCGGCCGTACCGCGATCCGCTCGGTCGGCACCCCGGGTGGCGTGCCGTGCGGCAGCGTCGCCGGCTGCGGGCGGCCCGCGAGGTCGGGCCTGCTGACCAGACCGGCCTCACCGGCCAGGTCGGGACCGGCGAGCCCGGTCCGGGCGGACGCCGTGGGCACGGTCGGTGCCGTCGGTGCCGTGGACCCCGCGCCGCCGGGCCCGTGCGATCCGCCGGGTCCAGCGGGACCCGCAGGTCCGGCGGGCGGCGGAGTGTCGCTGCCGCGCTTGACCACGAGGTCGAGCGCGTTGTCCACCGACCCCGTCGTCACGTGCGTGCCCTGCGTACCGCTGAGGTTCACGGCGTCGCTCCGCCCGCCGGACACCATCGACAGCGCGTCGGACTTGACCACCGGAACGTGCGGAGCGGGGGCGCCTGCCGCGCCGGGCATCTTCAGGTCGGTGCCCGACCCGGGGTTCCCCGTCAGGTTCCGGGTCAGATTCTCGTGGAACGCGGGCTCCGCGTTGAAGTGGCCCACCACCCGGTCCAGCATGTTGCCGCGAAGTGCCGTATCCGGCATGGCTATTCGCGCGATATCAGCCGACATGATGTGCTTGGAGTCGTTCGCGATCCCCAGTGCGCCCTTTGTGCCGCTGAGTCCGTCGAATACCGCGCCGCTGAGACCTGTTCCACCGGCGCCGAGGCTGCCACCGGGCATGACAGCGCCGAAGGGCATGTCCGCGACCGCGCTCTTGAACTGGCCGCCGAGGTCCTTGAAGAGACCTTCGAGGTTCACTCCGCCCAGCTGGCCCGCACCGTGCGAGCCGATCGCCGCCGGGTTCACACCCGCCGCGCCGTGCCCGGTGGGCAGGCCGTTGAAGTTGTAGCTGTCCAGTCCGGCGATCGGTACGTTCAGATGCGTGTCCAGCGGGACGAACTGCACGGTGTCGGACGCGCTGCCGATCCGAGTCAGCTCGTTCAGCGGCGAAGTGCCGTGCACGGTCGCGTCGAAGCCGACACTGCCTGGCAGCACCAGCTTGCTGCCACCACCGTGGGCTCCGCCGCTGAAGAGCATGTTGCTCACGTCGCCGACGATGGCCGCGCCGCCGCGCATCGCGACGGGGAAGAGGGTGTCGTGGCTGATGTTCAGGCCGCGCTGCAGAATGCCCATCTTGAAGCCGTAACTCAGCCCGTGGGCGAGTTCGTCCGCCGCCACCGGCAGGAAGAACCCCAGCCAGCCGTAGCCCCTGGTCTGGCTCCAGGCGAACTTCCCCATCGCCTTCATCCCCTGGCCCAGCATGACGCCGAGCTGGAAGGGGTTGGGGGACTTGAAGGGCAGCTTGACGATCCACGCCCCGCCCGCGAGCAGGACCGAGGGGACCTTAGAGATCCACGCTCCGGCCCGGAACGCGGTGACGAGGGCGGGCAGTTTCGAGAACATCGTGCCCAGGCCCTTGAAGACCGTCCAGCCGGCCAACGCCAGACCTGCCATCACGTACGCGGCGGCGAACTTGAAGCCGGTCAGGCCGAGGGCCTTGAGCCCGACGCCGAGCGCGGTCTTGCCGACCAGCCCGGCCAGTCCCTTGCCCAGCATCGGGATCAGCCCGCGCGTGCTCGGGAACAGGATGCCGACGAAGGCCAGCAGGAGGTCGAGGCCGGTCGCCTTGCCGCTCGCGAAGTCGATGCTGGTCTTGATCAACGCGACGATGTTGAGGAAGAACACGCCGAGTGCGAGCGGGCCGCCGACGAGTACGGCGAGGATGTTGAGGACGAACAGCAGCCAGTTGAAGGCTTTCCAGAACAACTCCGACGTCGACAGCGGCTGCACGTGCAGCTTGGCGGCTTCGCGGACCAGTGCCGCCGCCGTCGCCGCCGACCTGTCGTAGTCCGCCTTCGCCTCGGTGACTGTCTGCGCGAGCGGCGCGAGCCGGGGGTCCGCCGCCGGGATGCCCTTTGCCGACGCGATCGCCCCGTCGGCCTTGCTCTGCGTTCTGTCCATCGCGGTCACGAACACGTCGAGCGCGTCGGCCGCCTTGGTGGCCGCGGCCGCCAACGCCCGGATGAACGCCGCCATCTCGCCGGTGATCTTGGTCCGCAGGGCGTCCGCGGTCTTCCCGGTGAACTCCGTATGGCCGTCGTCCATCATGCGCCCCAACGTGTTGGCCGCAGTCGTGACATCGGTAGCGATATCTCGCAGGAAAGCGAGGTTCTTCCGGGCTTCCGCCAGGTTTCCCGGGGTCGGATCCGAGGAGAATCCGAGCAGCTTGAGGGTCTCGGTGTCGATCGTCCGCGCCATCGGGTAGAACCGCTCCGCCCACTTGTGCGATCCCCCCGAGTACCAGCACGATGCTCTGCTGACGGCCCATAAGGTTGGTGCGGTGCAGTCTGGCCGCTCCCCGGGGGGCCGCGCCACGGTGTTGAGCAAAACTTGAGGTTGGAGGTTCGTTGGCAGACCTGTCGATCGACTACCAGGCGCTTACCGCGATGGCGAAAGTGCTCAAAAACATCGCCTCGGATTTGGATTCCAAGAGTCGGCCCACGGGGTGGGACTCGTCATCGACGGCATTCGGCCCGGTGGTCTCGAGTGCCGTCTACGAGTTCTACCGCCGCTGGGACGGGCCTTTCGACAATGCCGTCGACGCATTGAAGAAACTGGGCAACTACGTCGAATGGATCGGCACGACCTTCGGCGACGGAGACCGCGCCATGGCGGGCGAAGTCGGCCTGGCAATAGCCCAGTTGGCGATCGACAAACACAAGAGCGACGTCGACAACTACAACAAGTACCAGTCGTGGCTCAAGGACCCGAATTACAAACCACCGGGCGATCCCGACACCAAGGGCATAACCGTCGACAAGGACGGAAAGCGCTGGTACACGGACGAAGCCGGGCGGAGATACCTGCTTCCCGACACGCCTGTCCCGCCGACCGATCCCGGCGCTCTGCCACTGCACCAGGAGATCAAGAACCCGGACGGCAGCACGATCACGACCGACTACACGGTCGGGCCCGACGGCAAGATCGTGACGTCGCACACGACCGTGACCACCCCCGACGGGTCGACATACAAGGACGACACCACCAGCACCAACGATGGTGGCTACCACAAGGTCACGACCGGGTCAGACGGAAAGGTCACCACGGAAGACGTGGTGACAGACCCGGACAAAAAACATGCGACCAAAACAGTCGTCGACCCCGACGGCAAAACGACCAAATACACCACGTCGGACATCGAAAAGCCCGACTGGAAAAAGGTCGTGGAGCCGGGCAGCGATGAAGACGGCGGCAAGAAACCCCACCGGCCGCCTGTCGATCCACACCGACGCGATTAATTCAGAAAGGTCTCACCATGAGTGATTACAAGGTCACCTACGAGCTCGTCACCACCGCACAGACGAAGATGACCACCAAATGCGCTGAAGCCGTCGGTGTACTCGGGGACCTGCAGCGGCTGGTAGCCGACCTGTTGAAGGAGGGCGGCGGCCTCTACCTGCGCAAGAGCAGCCCCGAACTCGACACCCAGTACGTGAACTTCAACGCAAGTCTTACCAAAGCAATAGGAAACATCACGGTGTTCGCCAACCAGTTCCAGGGCATCAGCACCAACCTCGCCAAGATGGACGCGGACATGGCCGCACAGGTGACCAAATCCAAGTAGGCGCACCCCGGCTGTAACGTCCCGCCTCGTCCTGAGGCCGCACCCGCTCCGGAAGGAACCACCGTCATGGCAGACCTCGACATCACCCCCGCGCAAATCCACACCGCGACCACGCAGCTCAACACGAAGGCGACCGAAACGAAGACCACGCTGCTCGAACTCCAGGGCACCGTCAAGAGCCTGCTCGGCCCCGAGGGCGGCCTCTACCTGCGGATGAGCAGCCCAGAACTCGACACCATGTACGCCCAGTTCACCACTCAGGTGTCCGAAGCGGTCAGCGCCATCGACCAGTTCGCCGGCAACTTCAATGAAATCGCCATGAACATGGAGAAGATGGACAAGGAAATCAAGGGCAGCACCAGCAAGTGAGGTCACAGGTGGACCGGGGCCAATCCGGAAGACCGCTGAAGTCCTTCAGCGCCTTCCGGCCGCCCCGGTCCATCTGTCATTCGCTGTCCGCCCGCAGCCCGGTGAGCGGGATCAGGATCGACGCGGGTGTCCCGCGGTCCGCCATCACGGCGTGCCCCAGGCGCAGTGGCTGACGGACCCGGTCGGGCGGCAACCGGACGCCGATCAGGTCACCCTCGCCGACCATCTGCGGGCAGAGCAGCACTCCCGTACGCGACCTTCGGACTTCCATCAGCCAGCCCATGACCGCGTGGATGAACGTCTCGGCGGTACCCGCGTAGGCGAGGCCGATCTGGCGGTCGCGGCCGGACGCCGCGACATCCCGCAGCGTCCGGCTGGGCATCGAACTCATCTCGGCCAGCAGGTCGGCGTCGTCCACGATCACCACAGCCGGGCCGACCAGCGCCCGGACCGCCTCCTCAGTCCGCGAACCGTCCTGGTCGAGACCCTCGACGGAGGTCACGTTCGCGTGCCGGGCCAGCGACCGCAGCGGCGAGTCGCGCGGTGTGATCACCAGGACGTTCGTGCCACCCGCGAGCAGCGAAACGGCAAGGCACGCAAGGACATTGCTGCGTCCGCTGCCGGGCGGACCGACCACTGCGTAGGTGTGCTGCGAACCGGCGAAGTCCACGCCGATCGCCGCGCCCGCGTCGCCGCCGACGCCGAGCAGGCCCCACATGGGGCGGCGGAGCGCCGCGGGAACCGTCTCGTACGCGTCCGCGAAATCGATCGACCGGGGCAGCGGCGCGACCCGGTACGGCCTGCGTTCGGCCGGAACGGCCTTGTCACGCGCCGTGCTGGAGGCTGCGAGCCGACGCAGCCCGTCGGTCTGTTCCCGTCCGCTCACGCCGGGCACGGGCAGTGCGATCTGCGCCTCCGACCAGCGCCCCGACAGCAGTGCGCGGCCCGGGCCCATCGCGCTCGGGATCGCCGAGCGCGGCACGTTGACCATCGAGTAGTCGCCGGGGTCGGCGAGCCGAAGCAGCACGCGGTCGTCGTTCAACGCACCCACCCGCCCGGTGAGCAGGGACCGTTCAGACGTCATGATGACGTGGATCCCGGATGCGGCACCCTCCCGGATGAGCCGGGTCACCTCCCCTTGCAGGCGTCCGTTGTCGAACTCGGAGAGCACCGGCTGGAGGGCGTCCCAGCCGTCGATGAGGAAGATCAGGTGGGCCGGGCAGTCTGCTGCGGCCTCGGCACGCAGCTCGGTCAGGTTGGCGCACGAGTGGCGCGCCAAAGCTTCTTGACGATTCGTCAATTCTTCCGTCGTACGCATGATCAACCGGTCGAGGCGGCTCAGATCGGTGCGCGGGACGATGCTTCCGCAGTGCGGCAGTTCCTCAAGCACGCTGAGTCCGCCACCGGCCGCGTCGATGCCCTGGACGTGCAGGACGCCCGACGAGTGCTTCTCCGCGAGGGCGGCGACGATGGTCCGCAGGACACCGGTCCGGCCCGAACGCGGGGCTCCGATGACGTACAGATGGCCGAAGATCGACAGGTCGAGCAGCACCGGGCGGCGGGTCTGCCGCGCCGGGACGTCCTCCAGGGCCCAGGTCACCACCGGCAGGGAACCCGCGGGGCGGGCCGGGTCGACGAGCGGCGCGGGCAGTTCGGCGGCGTGAACCATGGTGGGCAGCGGGTCGAGCCACGGGCTCGACTGCTCCTCGAAGTCGGGCAGCGACTCGGTCGCCGCACAAATCGCCGCGACCAGTGCCTTGAGGTCGCTGGTCGGCTCGGGCCCGGTGTCCACGACGACTTCGGGCTCGGGGGCGAGCGGTGCGGGGCGGCCGAGGCGGTTCCAGCCGGCCTCGGCACTGCTGGGCGGCTGCGCCCGGACCGGCTCAACGGGCACGGCCGGCTCGGCGGCGTCCGGGTCGGGCCGGGGGGATCCGGCGTACGCGGCCTGGAACGGCACGATGTTGCCGTGTGACAGGCGCGCGATCGCCCGGCCCGGTGTCGCGGGTGAGATCGCCACCGCGTCCTTGGTGTCGATGACGTCCTGGCTCTCGGACGTGTCGGTGACCCGCAGGGCGATACGCAGGTTCGTGTTGGCCCGGATGTCCGCCGTGACGACACCGGCCGGGCGCTGGGTGGCGAGGATGAGGTGGATGCCGAGCGACCGGCCGCGCTGCGCGATGCTCACGAGGCCCGGGACGAAGTCCGGGACTTCGCGGACCAGGGTCGCGAACTCGTCGACGACCAGGATCAGCCGGGGCAGGGCCGGCAGTTTCGGCTCGCGTCCGCGTTTGGCGCGGTACTCGGCGTGGTCCTTCGCGCCGACTCCGGCCAGCAGCAGTTCGCGGCGGGTGAGTTCGGCCCCGAGGGAGGTCATCGCGCGATGGACGAGCTGCGCGTCCAGGTCGGTGACCATGCCCAAGGTGTGCGGCAGTTCGACACAGTCCTTGAACGCGCTGCCGCCCTTGTAGTCGACCAGGACGAAGACGAGCTCGTCCGGCCGGTTCGCGGCGGCCAGCCCGGCGACGAACGACTGCAGCAGCTCGGACTTGCCCGATCCGGTGGTCCCGGCGATCAGCCCGTGCGGTCCGTCGCGGACCAGGTCGATCGCGAACGGGCCGTCGTAACCGGCGCCGAGCGGGACGGTCGTCGACGCGGGCCGACGGGCCCACCCCTGAGCGATGACCGCGGCCTGCGGCGGCTCCAGCCGCAGCAGGTCAAGGAGCAGCACCTGCTCGGGCAGCGCGCCCTCATCAGGTGACGTCACGTCACGTACGGGCGCGATCGCCCGGGCCAGGGTCTCCACGAACGGCACGCTGACCAGGTCAGGCCGTACGCCGGTGATCTCCGGGTGCTCGTGCCGCCGGACCGTGAGCGTCCCGGCACCGGCGTCGGTCTCCCCGGCCTCCAGGGAGATGACAGCCGTGCACTCCTGCGGCAGGAAGCGCTCTTCAGTATCGACGCACAGGCTGAACACCCGTACGCGCGGACCTTCTTGGAGCAACTGGACCATGCCGGGGATCTCCCGCAGCCGACGTGCGCCGTCCGCGACCACAATGATGTCGGGCTCGGCGAACATCACGTCGCGCATGCTCGACCCCGCGAGCTCGGTGCGCACCCGGACCACCTGGACGAGTTCGGCCACCCGGGCCGCGATCGTCTCGGGGTCGTTGCCGATCAGCACCGTCGGCCCACCGGGCGTGGTGCCCTTGGCGTGCGGCAGCCAGCGCAGCCACTCCCAGCGGTCCGCCGAGGCGGCCGAGGTGAGCACCCGGATCTGCACGTCGCGCGGCGCGTGCAGGGCGCCGGCCTGGGCCAGCAGAGCGCGCAGCAGCCCCCCGGCCCGCTCCGGGTCACCGGCGATGCCGAGCACGCCGCAGTCGGCCAGGTCCACCGCCACGGGGGCGTCCGAGATCGTCCAGCGCAGGGTGCCGTTGTGCGATTCCCGTTCGGGGTCGTCGACTTCGGCGAGCGAAGGCTGGTCCACGGTGCCGACGCGCAACACCAGATGGTCGGGGTCGCCGCGGCGGCGCTCCCACAGCCGTCGGCCCGGGGCGGTCGCGGCGAGGCCGACGACCGCCGGGTCGGGCAGGGCGTCGACACGGGCGCGGCGCTCCTCGGTGACCGCCACTTCCGCACGCGCGTTCGTTTCCGCCTTGCGTTCGACGTAGACCGCCATCGCCTTCACATACTCCTTGCGTCCGCTGCGGCGCCCCGAAATCCAGTTGGCGAGTGCCATCAGGGGGCTGAACAGCGCGAAGACCAGGAAGAAGTACGACTTGAAGAAGTAGACCATCACCAGCCCGAGCACCATCGGCGACAGGCTCATCAGCAACGGGAACGGCCGCTTGGGGTTGCCACCCGGCTTGCGCGGCAGGCGGAACTTCCGGGCGCGCAACGGCGGAACGATGCGCGGCGGCCGGTTGAAGTCCAGACCGGGACCATCGGGCGCGGGCACCACATCGGCGTCGGCCGTCTGCGGAACCCCATGGCTGAGCAGCGCCGCGCCGACGACCAGGTCCGAGTCCTCCGGCCAGGCGAAGACCGGACCGCGCACGGCCGGCGGCGGCTCGACGATGTCGTCCTCGTCCTCGGTGGGCGTGTCATCCGGTTCGGGCGCGGCGACCCCGGCGATGCGCACGAGCTCGCTGTCCTGCTCCCACCGGACCGTCACCGTCGCGTCCGGGGCCACCGTGATCGACAGCCCCTCCACCGGGCACCCGGCGTCGAGGATGCGCACGGCGTCCTCCTCCCCCGGGCCGATGCCGTGGGTGCCGGGACCGAGCAGCCAGACCCGCCCGGCCCCGGGCCCGGAGGCGAGCCGGACTTCGACCAGCACGGGTCCGGCCACAACGACCTGATCCACCATCAGATCCGGTCCGTCCAGCGTGAGTTCACCGCCTTCGCGGACGCCGACGGAAGCCAGGGGTGCGTCGGGTTCGAGCACGCGACCCGCGATGCGGCACACGCTGCGGGCGGTTCCCAGACCGTGCACATCGGCTATGTGGCCGAGGAAGTCGCGCACTGTGGTGTCCGGTTCCGCGTCGAGCGTGATGGTCTCGCGTCGGTCGTCGGCGGAATCGATGACGGTCAGATTCAGGCGCACTGGATCGCTTCCGGGGGGAGCCGAACAGAAGGACGAGATAAAGCCGTACGAAATGCTGCGCGAAAAGGATCAGCCCGTGTCGCGGATGCCGCCGGCGTTCCGGTCGGAGGCGGCGGAAGCGAAGGCGTTCCCGCCTGAGATCCCCGATTCGACCGGCGTACGGGGGGTGCCCTCGGTCGGGCGCTGCGCACTCGCGGCCCGGAGACCGGCACCGGGAGCGGGTTCAAGCTCGGTTGTGGCCGGCTCGACGAGCTCGACAGACTCACCACGTTCCACAGGCACGGCGGGATCCGCACGTTCCACAGGCGCGGCGGGATCCGCACGCTCGACAGGTACGGCGGGCCCGACAGGCACGACTGGCGGCACCGGCGGACGCAAAACGCGCACCGGACCACCGGCGGGCACATCCGGCCAGGCACCGGCCCGGACCGTCGCCGCGACCGCACGGGCCAGCGCCGCAGTCTCCACCGCGCCCAGCGGATCAGCGGCCGACAGCACTCCGTACTCGTCAGGGCACAGAATCCAGCGCGTGCCGGGCACGTCGCCGACCACAAGGGCGCGGAGACGACCGGCGGCGGCAATCCGTACAAGACGGTTTCGCACGTCAACGACAACAGGTGCCGGACAGACGACGAACCGATCGCCCGACCGGTTCTTCTCGGCAGCGTCGAGCACGTCCGTCAACGCAGCTCCGGCGAAGCCGGGATGCGTCCCGGCGCACACCTCCACCGAGTCGCCCCGGCCACCTGCCGCGAGTTGTGCGGCAAGCGCGTGGACGAGGTCCGCACCGGCGGCGGCGTCACCGGCCACCGCCAGGACCGGTGGCAGCGCGCTGAAGTCGACGACAGCGACGGCTTTGCCGACCCGGCCGAGCAACACCGTGCTGCGCCGGTCGGGGTCGTCGGGGGTCAGGGGCAGGTCGGCGAGCGGGGCGCGGCAGCGCCGCGGATCTCCGTCCACCGCCGTCCACGGCGCGGCAGGCGGCGCGACTTCACGCCCGGCCAGCAGCACCGTGACGTGAGTGTCGTCGACGAGCGCGGCCCACGCGTGGGAATCAGGACCCTCGACCGCGTCGAGCGCGGCGGCCACCCGCGGCGCGAACCCGTCGTCGCGCAACCGCCGGCCGAGCACCGCGAGGTTGTCGCGGTCGCGCAGCCAGGCCCGGACCGGCGCGGCGAAAGCCTGCGCGGTGAGCCGCAGTTGCCTGCCCCAGTGGGCGAACGTTCCACGTACCCCCCGGCGTCGGGTCAGCAGGCGGAACACCACGATCAGCAGGACCAGCAGCTCAAGCAGAGCCAACCAGGCCACCACCTGGTCCTGGTGTCGACGCCAGAAACTTCCGGACAGCACGACGCTCCCACGTGACATGTGCGGTGGATCGGTGACGGACGCTCAATCACAGCCGCCACCAAAGTTGTCACATTCAATCAGGATGATCGGAGAAGCGCACTGATCGGTTTTCTCCGAGGCTGCCAGTCCACCACTAATCACTTTCGGTGATGCATAACTGACTCCTTGTCAACTCGCAGTCCGGTCCGCGCCCCGGATCGGCGCACCCGCGTCGTACAGATGCCGCAACGCCTGCCGGTAGGAATCGACCAGGCTGGTCTCCTCGTACGGAATCCCCAGCTCGGCGCAGTACTCCCGGACGATCGGCCGGGCCCGCCGCAGATGCGGGGTGGACATGCTCGGGAACAGGTGGTGCTCGATCTGGTAGTTCAGCCCGCCGAGCGCGATGTCCGTGAACCGGCCACCCCGGACGTTGCGCGAGGTCAGCACCTGGCGGCGCAGGAAGTCAGGACGGTCGTCACCGGTCAGCGTGGGCATGCCCTTGTGGTTCGGGGCGAACGTGCAGCCGAGGTAGAGACCGAACAGTGCCTGGTGGACGAACAGGAACACCAGCGCCTTCCCCGGCGACAGGACCAGGAACAGCGCGGCCAGGTACACCGCGATGTGGGCGAACATCAAAGAACCCTCGAGCACCGGACGCTTCATCGACCGCTTGCGCAGTCCCCGGATGCCCGCGACGTGCAGGTTGAAGCCCTCCAGGAGCAGCAGCGGGAAGAACAGGAAAGCCTGGTGGCGGCCGATGAGCCGCGGGATGCCGCTGCTGGCCTCAGCCTGCCTGCGGGACCACACCAGGAGGTCCGGCGCGACGTCCGGGTCCAGCTCCTCGTGGTTGGGGTTCGCATGGTGGCGGGTGTGCTTGTCCATCCACCAGCCGTAACACATGCCGATGCCCAAGTTGCCGAGGAGGCGGCCGGCGAGTTCGCTGCCCTGCCGCTTCCGGAACACCTGGCGGTGCGCGACGTCGTGCATGACCAGCCCGACCTGGGTGAAGGCCACCGCCAGGAAGGCCGCGGTGAGCAGTTGCCACCACGAGTCGCCGATGACAAAGAAGGCCGCGACCCCGACCACGTACGCCCCGATGACCGCGCCGATCCGGGTCACGTAGTAGCCGGGCCTTCGTTCCAGGAGCCCGGCCTGGGTGATCCGCCGGGACAGGGCTGCGAAGTCACTGCCGGCCTTCGCGGCGGGCGGCGCCGGAGGTGCGAGCGTGGATTCCATAGTCATGCTGTTGAGTCTGCTGACGGCCGTACGGCGGGATAAGCCGGTCACCACCCGACTGTTGGAGGAGTTTCCTCCGCGGGGTGGTGGGGTTAACCCCCTTGTGGATGCTCTTGTCAACTGATTTTGTCGCGCCGTCAATCCCGGCTGGGGGCGTTGTCACGTTGGCTGACGGGGGTGGGATGATCTTGGGGTTGGTCGTGCGGGGAGGGGATCGCTCGTGTCGATTACGCCGCCGTCGCACAAGGGG
>NZ_JBXAWK010000071.1:0-27402 GCF_057291755.1 Kitasatospora sp. UYEF31 | reverse complement strand
GCGCGGGCCCAGTTGATCGTCACACATCACAAGCTCGCGCGGCTCTTGTCGTTGGCGCAGGAAAACGCCTCAACCGTTATTCAGACCCAGGTCGTAAGGCGGTCCCGGATGCGCGGGCATGTCGTAATAGCCCCAGATTCCTTCAAAGGGAGCCTCCCCGCAGCTGAGGTCGCCGCAGCGCTGGCCGCCGGGTTACGGAAAATGCGGCCCGACCTGCGGATCGTCGAGCACCCGGTCGCTGACGGCGGTGAGGGCACGGTCACCGCCGTACTGCGGGTTCCGGGGATGCGGGCTGTGCCGGTGACGGTGTGCGGGCCCGTCAGCCGGCCGGTCCGGGCGCGGTACGCCATGGCGGGGACCACCGCGGTGGTCGAACTCGCCGAAGCCGCCGGGCTGCACCTGACCGGAGGGCCGCTGTGCCCGAGCAACGCGTGGACGGCGTCCACCGTCGGGGTCGGTGAGCTGCTCCGGCACGCGGTCGAGGCCGGGGCCCTGCACATCGTCCTGGGCCTCGGCGGCTCGGCCACCACCGACGGCGGGGCCGGGATGCTGTCCGCCCTTGGCGCGCGGGTCCTCGGCGCGGACAGCAAACCGGTGAACCCCGGGGCGGCCGGGCTGATTTCGGCCTACCGGCTTGACCTGTCGGGGCTTGAAGACCTGACCGGCGTACGGCTGGACATCGCGTGCGACGTCGACAATCCGCTCGTCGGCAAGGACGGTGCGGCAGCGGCCTACGGCCCGCAGAAGGGCGCGACTCCAGCCGATGTACCGCGCCTGGACGCGGCGTTGACGCGCTGGGCCGACCTCGTCGCAGCGGCCGTCGGCACGGATCTCCGGCTCGTTCCTGGCACCGGCGCGGCCGGCGGCTGCGCGTTCGCCGCGCACGCGGCGCTCGGCGGCCGGATCGTGTCCGGCGTGGAGGCGGTGCTGGCCGCGACCGGCTTCGCGGACACCGTGGCGGGCGCCCGGCTGGTCATCACCGGTGAGGGCCGGTTCGACGCGCAGAGCCTGCGGGGCAAGGCGCCCGCCGGGGTGCTGCGGGCGTCCGGCGGCGTGCCGGTCGTGGTGGCCTGCGGACAGCGGGAGGGGGCGGTTCCGCCGGGTTTTGCGGGGGTTTACGCACTGACTGACCTCGAGCCGGACCCCGCGTTGTGCATGCGGGACGCCGATCAGTTGCTGGTGGAGCTGGGGATGCGGATCGCGCGCGCGAATCTTTAGCCGAAAACCTTTAGCCGAAAACCTTTAGTGCGTAAGGGAGTTCTCCCCGGAAGCATCCGACAGGAAGGCGATCAACGGGCCGCGAGAATCTTCCAAGCCGCCTGCGCGTCAGCCGACTCCCCTTGGAGGGCCAACCATAGTGACGAGTCGTCACTGAGCTTTCCCGCTGCGAGCCGTAGTCGCTTGCGATCCTTGGCGGTCAGGCGTTCCCGCAACATGAACGGGTCCTCCACCAGGCTGCACAGGAAGGTCAGATCGCGAAGGTGACGCACCGGATCGCGGTCGTCCACCACCGCCGCCACGGCCTTCCCGACGATGGCACCGAGGAGGTCGGGACGCGGAACCCAAGCTTCGCGGCCTTGGTACACCACGGGCAGGGATTCGGTACGGTCGAGCGCCTGGGTGGTCCCGGCTGCGGGAAAGGCCCGACCGCCGTTGCTGGTCCGGACATCCGCAGTCGAACCGAGCCCCTCCGGGACAAGGACGTCCACTGATGTCGCAGGAACAGCGAGGTCGACACCGACGCTCGTGCCGGGCCGGACGTAACGGTGCATCAGCCCCTGGGGACCGGGCTCGGCGGCCGGCTCCAGGCCGAGCCTGGTAAGGACCTCGACCAGTCGCCGGATTCCGGACGGTGCGGCGCGGACGTCCACGACTGTGTCGATGTCCGTCGAGACCCGCGGTGACGGGCGGCCCCGCTCAAGGCCGTGGAGCATGACCATCTGACCGCCCACCAGGGACCAGGGCACATCGACGGCCCGTGCCACGTCGATCAGCAGAGTCCACAGGTCATCGGCGGCACCGGCGAGTGGGGGCAACTGGACCGGCGGCCGGTCCAGTCGGGTGAATGCGTCGGTCACTTCGCATGCCCTTCCGGGAAGTGCTCATCAAGCGCGTTCTGGTACAGCTGTCGGGCAGTGCGCCGCGAGCGCTCGTCCCCGGCTTCCCACAGGTCGAAGGCCACCGCCACGGCTCCGGCCCGCGCACCGAAAGGCCACACGGCTTGCGGAGTCCTGATCACCGCGTTGGCTTCCCGGGGCAGGACCAGTTTCAAAGCGAGGTAGCGAACCGCCTCCAGCGCCTGCTCCCGCTTCAGATAGACCTCGATCCGCCCCGGTGAGATCACGTCATGGCCGCCGGCCGAGACGCCCGCCGGGAGTGCTCCGGGAACGGCGAGGAGCCGGGGCAGGGCCGCAGAATGCCCCTTGAAGTGCTGCACCTCGCTACGGCGGCGCACCCAGTCCGCGGCCTTCTCGACTGGTGGGCGCAGGCGTAGCCGGGCGAGCAGTCGGGAACGCTGGTCGGCCCTCAGCCACGGCGCGGGGCCCCCTTCGAGCAGGGTGATCAGCCCCCAGGCCGAACAGGGCGCCATCGGCTTCGTGTGCGGAACGTCCCGCTCGCGGTCCTCCAGGTCGGCAGTGTCGAGGATCCAGCGGCCACCCACCTCACGGGCGGGCAGTATGTCGTCACCGATCAGCGCGAGGACCCGCTGCCGCGAGATCCCCAACCGCTGCGCGCCCTCGGAGACCGAGACGTCCACCCTGCACCTCATTGCGTCATGGATTGCCAAACGACAAGACTACCCGCAATAGGAAGTGTGCGTCAGGATTTGCCGCGCTGCTTGATCTCGCCGGAGTTCCCCGTCAGCACCGCGCGGTCCGCCGCCGCCGTGCCGTGCTCCCAGCCCTCGGGGTCGAGATTCGTGCGCATGCGGTGCCGCTTCGTGCCCGGGAACATCCGGTCGGTCGTCTGGCCCACCGCCACCTCACGGGCGGCGAGGACCGGGAGCAGCCTGGGGTTGGCCTCGGCCTCTTCGACGTGCTCGATGGGTTCGCCGTCCTCGCCCGTGAACCCGGCGACTGCGTCTTCCGTGGCCTGCTCGGTGGCGGCGGTGAGGCGTTCGCGGATGCGTCCGGCGTACGCGATCAGGAAGCTCTGCCGGAAGGTCCGCGTGCGGGACTTGCCCTTGCGGTCCTGCTTGCTGCCGGAGCGGTTCATCGCGGCGGTCGCCTGGACCAGGAGCGAAGTGTAGAGCAGCTCGACCGAGTCGATGTCGGAGTCGAAGCCGACGACGGTCGCGAAGCCGTACTGGCTGGACCAGACCATGCGGCAGCGGTTCGCCACGGCGACGGCGTCCAGAAGCATCGCTTTGGCGGACTCGTACGGGTTGTCGATGCCGATGCGCAGCGCGGAGGGGTCGTCCAGGCTGCCCGCGTCGGCCGCGACCAGGGCCTCGTCGATGCTGTGCCGGGCCATGAGCTGCTGGGCCTTGCCGGTGAGCGCCTCAGCCTCGGGGGCGTGCTCGGTGGACTCGGCCTTGGAGAGCAGTGCGCGGATGCGTCCGAGCATGCGGTGCTCGGTGGGCGTCGGGGCGCCGCGGCGGACGGCCCTGCGGACGCCGGGCGGCGGTCCGGCCGGGGCGATCGACGGCATGCGGGACAGTCGGCGCAGGAGTTGGAGGGCGACGGTCGCGGTGTCGAACCGGCCGCCGGACTCGCGCACCCCGACTTTGGTCAGGAAGGTCTCGTCGTCCTCCCACCAGATGCTCGTCTCCAGGTCGCGGAGCTGGTCCGACCAGCGGGGCTCCAGCGTCCCTGGGGTGTAGCGGCGGGACTCGGCGGCGACCAGGTCGACGGCGAACCGCACGTGCACGGCCTCGAGCTCACGCCGGACTATCCGGACGAGGTCGGCGGGCTGCCAGCCGCGCCGCCAGGCCTCGACGAGGATGTCGTCACCGAGGGTGAGCAGTGACTCGCTGATCTGCGGCCAGCGGGCGGCGGGCTCGGCCAGTACGGAGGCGGCCATGTCGACGGCCCACTCCAGGGAGTCGTCCGGGGCCGCCAGAACCGCCTGGAGCTGGGCGCGGAGCAGCTCTGTCAGCTCCGTCGTGGGGTCCTGGCTGGGCTTCGGCACGTGACTACTTCCGCGGTGGTCCTGCAAAAACAGGTGGTCCTGGAAAACAACAGTGCTTCCAGGATCGCAGACTTCCCGGGGTCGTCGGTCTCAGTCGTGCCGGCTCAGCCGGTGGGCAGCCAGGTCTTCGCCGTGGCCCGGATCTGCTCCGGGGTGGGGCACCAGGTCGATTCGGTCTCCTCGACGGGCCAGTGGGCGCGCTCCGCGCCGGCTTGGAAGGCCGATTCGCGGAAGGTCAGCAGGGCCCGGGTCCGCGGCCAACCGGAACCCGCCGGTCCGTGGCGAGATCTTTACGCCTCGTTACCAACGAGTCCACACGTACGTGCTTAGGTTGACGACACCGGGCCAGGAGCCGGATCCAGCGCACAAATCCACGCAGTTGCACCATGCGCGGCGCGACGGAGGGAACCTGCCCGTGTCCACTTCTTCACCCGTCACCGACTGGCTCACCGGCCGCCTGCTGGCGGCTGCGGGCTGGCTCACCAGTCCGCGGTCCCCTGATGACTACCTCGGCCTGATCGACCCGCTGCTCGGTGCCCGGCACCCGGCCGGGCGGGTTGTGGCCGTGGAGCCCGAGACCGGCACCGCCACCACTCTCGTGATCCGCCCGGGGCGCGGCTGGGCCGGTCATCTGGCCGGGCAGTACCTCCCCGTCGGCGTGGAGGTGGACGGCGCGCGGCTGTGGCGCACCTACTCCCTGACCTCCGCGCCCGGGCGGACGGACGGACTGCTGACGATCACCGTCAAGGCGGTACCGGACGGCCGGGTCTCGCCTCAGCTCGCGTTCCGGACGCCCCCGGGCACCGTCCTGCGACTCGGCCCGGCGCAGGGGGAGTTCACCCTCCCGGCCCCACTGCCGCCACGACTGCTGATGGTCACGGCGGGAAGCGGGATCACACCGGTCATGGGGGTGATCCGTACGCTCGCCTCCCGGCCAGGGCCGCACTCAGATGTGGTCCTGCTACACAGCGCACCCGGACCCGACGACTGCATCTTCAGGGCCGAACTACTCGCCATGAGCCGGGAGTTGCCCTGGTTCCGGTTTCACGAGCACCACACCAGGCCGTCCGGCGCGCGGCTCACGCCGGGCGGCCTCGCCGACCTCTGCCCGGACTGGCGGGAGCGGGAGACCTACGCCTGCGGCCCGGCCCCGATGCTCGAAGCCGTCGAAGCACACTGGGCCGGGTTCACCGACCGGCTGCGCGTCGAGCACTTCCGGCTCATCCCCCGCGGTCACAGCACGTCGGGCGGGCGCGTCCGCTTCAGGCGTTCCGGCGTCGAAGCCGACGCCGCCGCCTCCGCGCCCCTGCTGGAGGTCGGTGAGGAATCCGGCGTCGTGATGCCGTACGGCTGTCGCCGCGGCATCTGCTTCGGCTGCGTCGCGCCGCTGCTCGACGGCCGGGTCCGCGACCTGCGGACCGGCGAACTCTTTGATGAGCCGGGCCAGTTGGTCCAGACTTGCGTTTCGGCCGCAGCCGGGCCCGTCACCCTCGACCTCTAGCTGGAGGATCACCGTGTCCACCGCAGAACTCACCGCTGTCCAGGTTGAACAACTCGGCGAAGAACTCGACCGGATCCGCGTCGGCGTCATCGCCGAACGCGGGGCCGAAGACGCCGAATACATTCGTACGGTGATAGCCGTGCACCGCGGCCTTGAGGTGGGTGGCCGCGCCGCGCTCGCCGTCTCGTTGTTCCCGCCGGCGTGGGTCGCCGGGACCGCGATGCTCTCCGTCGCCAAGATCCTGGAGAACATGGAGCTCGGCCACAACATCCTGCACGGCCAGTGGGACTGGATGGGCGACCCGGCGATCCACTCCACCACGTGGGAGTGGGACGCCCTCACGCCCGCCGCGGCCTGGAAGAACACCCACAACAACGCGCACCACACGTGGACCAACGTCGTCGGGCGCGACCGCGACCTCGGCTACACGATCCTGCGGATGAGCCCCGAACAGCCCTGGAAACCGGTCAACTTGGGGCAGCCGCTCTACAACGCGCTGCTCGCCCCCGTGTTCCAGTGGGGCATCGCGCTGTACGACCTGGAGGTGGACGAGGCCGTCGCCGGGCGCAAGCCGTGGAGCCGCTTCTTCGGCGACGTGCTCGGGCTCGTGAACAAGGCCGGCCGGCAACTCGCCAAGGACTACGCGCTGTTCCCGCTGCTCGCTGGACCGTCCGCGCTGCCGTGCCTGCTCGGCAACCTCACGGCGAACGCCGTGCGCAACGTGTGGTCGCACACGATCATCTTCTGCGGGCACTTCCCCGGCGATGTGCAGACCTTCACCGAGGAGCAGACCGAGGGCGAGACGCAGAGCGAGTGGTATCTGCGGCAGATCCAAGGCTCGGCCAACATCGAGGGCGGACCGCTGCTGCATGTGCTCAGCGGGAACCTCAGCTACCAGATCGAGCACCACCTGTTCCCGGATCTGCCCAGCAACCGGTACGGGGAGATCGCGCCGCAGGTCAGGAAGCTGTGCGCGGCGTACGGCATTCCGTACGTGACGGGCCCGCTGCCGCAGCAGTACGCGTCGACGTGGGGGCGGATCCTGCGGTATGCGCTGCCGAACAGCGGCGCTGCGTAAAGTTCGTCAACTCCAGCCCCACCGACCAATCCGGCACCGGCGCGACTCCGAATAACCCGCCAGGGGCAGAGCTGCCCGGCGGACACGGAGCCAGGAGGCCGGCATGGCGGGACAACGGCGGAGCACCGCCGTGGTGGGTGCCGGAGTAGCCGGGCTCACCGCGGCGTACGTGCTGCGGGACGCGCACGACGTCACGCTGTACGAAATGGACGACCGGCTCGGCGGGCACGCGCACACCCACGACCTGGCCTCCGCCGACGGCCGGGTGCAGCGGGTCGACTCCGGGTTCATCGTGCACAACGAGCGGACCTACCCGCAGCTCCTGCGGCTCTTCCGCGAGCTCGGGGTGACCACCCAGCCGGCCGAGATGAGCATGTCCGTGCGCTGCGCGGGCTGCGGCCTCGAATACGCGGGCGCGCTCGGCCCCGGCGGGCTCTTCGCCCGGTCCACCAACGCCTTCCGGGCCCGCTACCTCAGGATGCTCACCGAGATTCCGGCCTTCCACCGGCAGGCCCGGCAGCTGCTCGCCGACGACCGCGCCGACATCACACTCGGCGCGTTCCTCGCCAGGGGCCGCTTCACCCCCTACTTCACCGCGCACTTCATGATCCCGCTGGTTTCGGCGGTCTGGTCGTGCGCGGGACAGACCGCCCTGCGCTATCCGGCGGTCCACCTCTTCCGGTTCCTGGAACACCACGGGATGCTCACGGTCACCGGATCCCCCAACTGGCGTACCGTCACCGGCGGTTCGCGGGAGTACGTGGACCGGATCGGCAAAAAGCTGAGCACCGTGCACACCACAACTCCCGTACGGGCGATCCGGCGGTTCCCAGACGGCGTGGACGTCACCACCGCGGACGGCACGACCGTCCGGCACGACTCCGTGGTCATCGCGACCCACCC
The DNA here is from genome assembly GCF_057291755.1 of Kitasatospora sp. UYEF31. Lineage (NCBI taxonomy): Bacteria > Bacillati > Actinomycetota > Actinomycetes > Kitasatosporales > Streptomycetaceae > Kitasatospora > Kitasatospora sp. UYEF31. The sequence goes on along the minus strand of NZ_JBXAWK010000071.1, from coordinate 19,789 downwards.
GGACCAGGCGCTGCGCCTGCTCGCCGACCCGACAGTCGCCGAACGCGAAGTCCTGGGCGCCTTCGGCTATTCGAGCAACGAGACGATCCTGCACACCGACACCGCGGTGCTGCCGCGCGCCCGCCGGGCCCGCGCTTCGTGGAACCTGCTGATGCCGTCCTGCACCGCGGACGCCGACCACGTCCAGATCTCCTACGACCTGAGCCGGTTGCAGCGCCTGGACGCCCCCGAAACGTACGTGGTCACGCTGAACGGCGCCGACCGGATCGACCTGGCCAGGGTGCTCGCCAGGATGACCTACGAACACCCGGTGTTCACACCGGAGTCGGTCGCCGCGCAACGGCGGCTCCCCGGCCTCGGCGGGCCGCGCACCGCCTACGCCGGGGCGTACCACGGCTGGGGTTTCCACGAGGACGGCTGCCGTTCCGGAGTGGACGCGGCCCGGGCCCTGGGGGTGGAGTGGTGACCGTCCCGCGCGACCTGGACACCCGCGGCGGGCGGGTGACCGGCAGGCCAGGCTTCCGTGTCCGGGGCAGGCCGATCACAGGAAAGCCAGGCTCCCGTGTCCGGGGCGGACCGATCACGGGAAAGCCCGGCTCACCCGCCCGGGGCGGACCGGTGGCCGGCGCGAACGCCCTTCCCGCGTTGTATCCGAGTGTCATCACCCACGTGCGGACCCGGCCCCGGCCGTACACGCTGACCCACCGCACCTACCTGTGGCTGGTCGACGTCGACCGGCTGCCGCAACTTCCTGTGCTGATGCGTCCGCTGGCCCGGTTCGACGCCCGGGACCACTTCGGCGGCCGGCTCCCGAGCATCCGGGGCGGGCTCGACCACTTCCTCACCGCCCAGGGCGTGGACCCGCCCACCGGCCAGGTCCTGATGCTCTGTCACGCGCGGGTGTTCGGCTTCGTGTTCAATCCGCTGACGCTGTACTGGTGCCACGACTCCGCCGGCGCGCTGCGCTTTGTGGTCGCGGAGGTGCACAACACCTACGGCGGGCGGCACTGCTACCTGCTGTACCCCGACGCCGGGCAGACCGCCCACGCGGACAAGGCGTTCTACGTCTCCCCGTTCTTCGCCGCGGACGAGGGGCGCTACCGGATGCGCCTGCCGGTGCCCGGCGACCGGCTCGACCTCGCCGTGCACCTGGACATCGAGGGCGTCCGGCACTTCACCGCCGCGCTGCGCGGCGTACGGCGGCCCGCCGACGCGCAGGGCCTGCTGCGGGCCGCCGTACGCCACCCGTGGTCCACCGTCGCTGTCGCGATCGGCATCCGGCGGCACGGGATCAAGCTGTGGTCGCGCGGTCACAAGATCCGGCCGCGCCCCCGGAACCACTGCCAGAGAGGGATGGAATGAGTACTTCCACTGCTCCGTCGGATACGGCGTCTTCCACTGCCGCCCAGCCCATTCCGGTTCCGACACCGGCTGGGCCGACGGACACACCCGATCCCGTACGGTGGCCCGACGTCGCCCGGGTGCCCCGTTGCTCCGCCGCCCGGGCCGCGGTGGCGCGCGCGCTCGTCCGGCGCGCGTTGCGCGGGCTCCCGCTCGACGTCCGCCTCGGCCGCACCGAGCGGCTCGGCTCCGGCGGTCCGCTGCTCGTCGTCCACGCTCCGGACGCCTTCATCCGGCGGATCGCCGTCGGCGGCCTGATCGGGTTCGGTGAGTCGTACCTGGCGCAGGAGTGGGAGGCCGACGATCTGGTGGGCGTCATGGAGGTCCTCGCTTCCCATGTCTCCTCCCTTGTTCCGCCGTCCCTGCAACGGCTGCGCGGCCTGTGGAGCCCCCGGCATCCGGAGGCCCAGCGCAACACCCGGACCGGGGCCCGCGCGAACATCCGTCGCCACTACGACCTGTCCAATGATCTCTTCGCGCTGTTCCTTGACGAGACCCTCACGTACTCCTCGGCCGTCTTCGACGAATTCCCTTCCACCTGGTCACTGTTGACGACGGCTCAGCACCGTAAGATCGACCGGCTGCTCGACCTCGCCGGTGTCGGCGCAGGCAGCCGGGTCCTGGAGATCGGGACGGGCTGGGGCGAACTCGCCGTCCGGGCCGCCGCGCGCGGGGCCACTGTTGTGTCAACAACACTGTCGGCGGAGCAACAGCAACTGGCGGTGGAACGCATCCGGGCCGCGGGGTTGCAGGACAGCGCGACAGTGCTCCTCCAGGACTACCGGGAGGTCGCCGGAAGCTATGACGCGGTCGTCAGCGTCGAGATGATCGAAGCTGTGGGCGAGGACTTCTGGCCGGACTACTTCACCGTGCTCGACCGCCGGCTGGCCCGCGGCGGCCGGGTCGTGTTGCAGGCGATCACCATGCCGCACGACCGGATGCTGGCCTCCCGGAACACCCACACGTGGATCCAGAAGTACATCTTCCCTGGCGGTCTGCTGCCGTCCGTGCAGGCGGTCGAGGAGACGGCGGTCCGGCATACGAGCCTGCGGGTGGTGACCTGCGAGGGCTACGGATCTCACTACGCCGAGACATTGCGGCTCTGGCGGGAGCGCTTCACCGAGCGGCAGTCGTCCGTACGCGATCTGGGCTTCGACGACACGTTCCACCGGATGTGGTCGTTCTACCTGGCCTACTCGGAGGCCGGGTTCCGGTCGGGGTATCTGAACGTTCATCAGGTCCTGTTGGAGCGGGGGCCGACCTGGCCGGTGTTCGACGGGCGGCCCGGGGAAGGCTGTTCGCCGTGAACAGCTTCGCGCTTGACGCCTCGGGGTCCTTCCCGTGGTCCGGCTTCGGCCTCAATCTCGCCGCGGCGGCAGGTGCCGCGCTGGCGGTCATGCTCGCCACCTTCACCGTGGCGCTGCGGCTGAAGATGCACCGGATCGTGGACGTCGCCTGGGGACTGGGCTTCACCGCCGTGGCGGTGACGACCTACTTCCTGTCCGACGGCCATGGCGACGACGGCCGCCGACTGCTGGTCACGGGGCTGACCACCGTGTGGGGACTGCGACTTGCGGCACACATCGCCTGGCGCGGGAGGGGTCACGGTGAGGATCCGCGCTACGGGAAGCTGCTCGACAAGGCAGCAGGGAACCGGAACGCCTATGCGTTCCGGATGGTCTACCTGTTGCAAGGGAGCCTGGTCTGGGTGGTCTCGCTGCCGGTCCAGGCGGCGGCGTACGAGTCTTCCGCGCTCGGTCCTGTGGCGTTCGCCGGAGCGGCGCTGTGGCTGCTCGGTCTGGTCTTCGAGGCCGTCGGCGACTTCCAGCTCGCCCGCTTCAAAGCAGACCCCGCCAACCGGGGGAAGGTGAATGACCGCGGCTTGTGGTCCTGGACCAGGCACCCGAACTACTTCGGCGACTTCTGCGTCTGGTGGGGCCTGTTCCTGCTCGCCTGCGGCAGTCTGACCGCTGCTGCGGCAACCGTCGTGGGGCCGCTGGTGATGTCCTACCTGCTCACCCGCGGCAGCGGAAAGGCGCTCCTTGAGCGGCACATGGCCGGGCGGCCGGGGTATGCGGACTACCTCGCCCGCACCAGCGGCTTCTTCCCCCGCCCGCCCAGGCGGGTTCCGGGGGCCTGAAGACCGACATCCCCGGAGTGGTGATCATCTTCGAGAAATGATCACCACTCCGGGGATGTCGGTCTTCAGGATGGAAGCTACTTCGCGATCACCATCCGGGCCGCCGCCTTCCCCCGGTAGTGGTCGATCACCACCGCGAGCATGATGACCACGCCGGTGATGATCTGCCGCTGGAAGTCCGAAACCCCCATCAGCAGCAGGCCGTTGCTCAGCACTCCGAGCAGACAGGCACCGAGCAGCGTGCCGATCATCGAACCCTTGCCGCCGGACAGGGACGCGCCGCCGATCACCACCGCCGCGATGGCGTTCAGCTCATAGCCGCCGCCGAGCGTCGGGCTGGCGATGTTGAGCCGGGCCATATAGGCGATCGCCGCGATACCGACGGCAAAGCCGGCGATCGCGAACGCGGCGACTTTCACAATCTTCGTACGGTGACCCGAAAGGCGAACTGCCTCTTCGTTGTTGCCGATTGCGAAGATCATGCGGCCGAAGACGGTACGCGTCAGCACCAGGTGGCCGACCACCACCATCAGGATCGCGATCCAGAACAGCACGGGAACTTCAAGCACCGTGCTGGTGCCGAACTTCTTGAAGCCCTCGGGGAACGTGTAGAGCGTCTTGGCGTCGGTGTACTCGAGCGCCGCGCCGCGCGCCACGTTCATCATGCCGAGCGTCACGATGAACGACGGCACCCGCCACTGCTCCGACACAAAGCCGTTGATCAGGCCGACCACCATGCCGACGCCGACCGCGGCGAGGATCGCGAGCAGCACGGCGACCGGCACGGGGAGGCTGGTGGAACCCAGGACCTTGCCGGAGACGACCGCGCACAGCGCCATCGCCGCGCCCACCGACAGGTCGATGCCGCCGATGAGGATCACGAACGTCATGCCCACGGCGAGCATCGTGTTCAGGGTTATCTCGGTCGCGATGTGGGTGATGTTGTTCGACGTCACGAACGAGTCCGCGAACACGCTGAAGAACAGCACCATCACGAACAGGGCGATCCCGATTCCGGCCTCGCCCATCACCTGCCGGGCCAGGACCGCCGTCGGACTGGTCGGGCGGGTAAGGGTTGAGGAAGTCATCGTTTCACCGTCCGCGAAGCAGATTCCGGGGTTTCTTGGGGAGCTGTTGTGTAACCCGAGTAGGCGAGCGCGAGGATGTGCGGACTGTCGAAGTCCGCGCGCGCGACTTCGCCGGCCAGCCGGCCGCGCGAGAGGACGAGGATCCTGTCGCACACGCCCAGGAGTTCCGGCAGGTCGGAGGACACCACGAGCAGCGCCTTGCCCTGTGCCGCGAGGTCGGTCAGGAGCTGGTGGATCTCGTAGCGGGCGCCGACGTCGATGCCGCGGGTGGGCTCGTCGACCATCAGCACGTCGGTTCCGGCGAGCAGCCAGCGGCCGATGACGACCTTCTGCTGGTTTCCGCCGGACAGCATGCCGACGGCCTGCTTCACGTTGGGGGTTTTTGTACGGAGCTGAGCCACGCTCTTGTCCGCGAGCCGGTCCTCTTCAGCCCTGCGGTGCAGTCCGCCCCTGGAGACTTTGGACAGCGCGGCGAGCGTGATGTTCGCGGCCACCGAGAGGTCCAGGACCAGGCCCTGGCTCTTGCGGTCTTCGGTGAGCAGGCTGATTCCGTTGCGGACGGCGTCGCGCGGGCTGCGGATGCGCACCTTTTTGCCGCGGACAAAAACCGCCCCGGAGCGGACCGGGTCGGCGCCGAAGAGCGCCCGGACGAGTTCCGTACGACCGGACCCGACCAGCCCGGCCACGCCGACGATCTCGCCGGCCCGGAGGGCGAAGGAGACCGGTTCGCCGCCGACGGGCTGGAGTCCTTCGACCCGCACCAGCTCGTCCCCCAAGGTGCGTTCGGCGTACGGGGGGTACTCGTGCGCGAGGTCCCGCCCGACCATCAACCGGATGACCTCTTCGGTGGTCACCCCGGCCATCTCCTTGGTGACCACGTGCTTGCCGTTGCGGAGCACGGTCATCCGGTCGCCGAGCTCGAAGCATTCGTCGAGGTGGTGCGAGATGTAGAGGATCGCCACGCCGCGCGCGGTGAGCCGCCGCAGGATCGTGAACAGCTGGGCGGTCTCCCGCGGCGTCAGGGTCGCGGTCGGCTCGTCCAGGATGAGCACCCGGGAGTCGTGCCACAGTGTGCGGGCGATCTCCAGGAGCTGCTGCTGGGCGATGCCGAGCCGTTCGACCTTCGTCTTCGGGGAGACGTCGAGGCCGACCTCTTCGAGCAACTCCACGGCGCGGCGGTTGAGTTCGCTCCGGTTGACCACGCCGAAACGACGCGGGAGATGCTGGAAGAACAGGTTCTCGGCGACGGTGAGGTACGGAAGGACGTTGAGCTCCTGGTGCACGACCTGCACGCCGGCCCGCAGCGCCTCGGCCGCGCCACCGGGGTGGTACGGCTCACCGCCCAACCGCATCTCACCACTGTCCGCGGGGTGGATCCCGGACAGGATCCGTACCAGCGTCGATTTTCCGGCGCCGTTTTCTCCGAGGAGTACGTGCACCTCGCCCGGCACCAGGCTGAGCCGCACGTCGTCCAGCGCCACCACGCCGGGGAAACGTTTGCTCACCCCGGTGACTTCGAGGACGGGCTCCGGGGTGACCGTGGCCGCTCCAAGTCCTTGCGCGGGTGCGTCGGCGTTGTCGTCGCGCACGGGTGCCGCCTTTCCTTTGAGGGTTCGGGTGCCGGGCGGGTCAGGGTGACCGTCAGCCGGTCTTGGTGACGACCTTGACGTCGGTCTTCACCCAGCCGGTGGCCGGTGTGCCGTTGATCGCCTTGAGCACCTGGTCGATGCCGTCACCGGCCTGCTTGGAGGCGAACTGGTCGATCGTGGCGACCACGGTGCCGTTCTGCAGGTACGGCTTGATGGCCTCGACGTTGTCGAAGGACGCGACCTTGATCTGGCCGTCCTTCTTCGCGGCGCTGATCGCCTTGACGACACCGAGCGTCATCGAGTCGTTGGAGGACAGCACACCCTGGATGTCGGGGTGCGAGGTCAGCATGTTCGTGAAGACCGTGTACGCCTCGTCGGTCTCCCAGTGCGCGGTCTTCGAGTCGAGCAGCTGGAGCTTGCCCTCGGTGACCGCGGCCTGGAAGCCGGCCTTGCGCTGGTCGGCGTTGGCCGCGCCCGGGTTGCCTTCGAGGATGACGACCTTGCCGCCCGCGCCGAGCGCCTCGACGAGCTTCAGGCCGGACTTCTTCGCGCCGTCCGCGTTGTCCGGGCCGACGAACGGGATGCCCAGGCCCGCGGCCTTGAGCGCGCCGTCGTCGAGCTTCACATCGATGTTGACGATCTTGATGCCCGCGGCGGCGGCCTGCTTGATCGGCGCGATGAGGGCCTTGGAGTCGGCGGGGGCGATGACGATGCCCGCGGCCTTCTGCGTGACGCACTTGTTGATCGCGGCGACCTGGCCGTCGATGTCGGTCTCGCTCTGGATGCCGAGCGAGTCCAGGTCGACGTTGCCGAGCTCCTTGGCGTGCGCCTCGGCGCCCTTCTGCATGGTCTGGAAGTACTCGTTGCCGAGCGACTTCATCACCAGGCAGACCTTGGTCTTGCCACCGGCGGCGGGCGCCGCGGGCGCTCCGCTCTTGCCGTTGTCCGACTTGTTGTCGCCTTCCTGGCCGCACGCGGACAGGGCGAGGGCGAGGGTGGCGACACCGACGGCCAGGATGCTTCTGGTGCTTCTGGTGCTCATGGGTTTTCCCTTCCGGGGCATGGTTGTTCAGAAAAGTGCGGAAAGTGCGGAAAAGTGCGGCGAAGTATGGATAAGTACGGGAAAGCTCGCCGCTGTTGCTGATCAAACGTCAGAAGGGCACGCCGGCGGTGAGGACGACGTTCGCGTACGGGGTCGCCTCCCCCGTCCGGACGACGGCCCTCGCCTGTGCCGTCAGTTCCTTCAGGCGGGTGTGCGGGGTCAGCTCGGTCGGGATGTCCGCGAGGAGCTTCCGCAGGCCGTCGAGCAGGTCCGGATCGCGGGCCTCCTCGGCGAACACGGCTTTTTCCACGACCAGTTCGCCGAGCACGGCGTGGAGTACTGGCAGGAACGGCGGGTCGCCGCGCCGCCAGACCAGGTCGATGGTCTCGACGCCGGGCGGCACTGGAAGTCCGGGATCGGCCACCACGAGCAGGTCGGTGTGACCGAGGGAGGCGATCACGTGGAGGAGCCTGGGGTGCCACAGTCCGTCGGGTCGCATGTCAGCCCACCACCGCGGCGGCCAGGAGCGCGTCCACCTCGGCGCGGGTGGGCAGGGCGGGCTGGGCGCCGGCCCTGGTGGTGGCCAGGGCACCGGCCGCGCAGGCCCGGCGCAGGGCTTCACGGGGAGTCGCGTGCGCCCCGAGCGCAAGGGTGAGTTCGGCGCAGAAGGCGTCACCGGCGCCGACGGTGTCGACCGCGTCGACCGGGAAGCCGCGCTGCACGACGTGCTCGTGGCCGTCGGCGGCGATCGCGCCGTCCCCGCCGAGGGTGATGACGACCAGGTCGGGGCCGAGCGTACGGAGCGCGTCCGCCCTGGCCGACCAGTCGGGGCCGCAGGAGAGCCCCGCCCCGTCGAGCAGGCCCGCCGCCTCGGTCTCGTTGACCACCAGCACGTCGACCTCGCGGAGCAGCGCGCCCAGGGCCACGTCCGAGTGCGGCAGCGGTGCCGCGTTGAGGACGGTGGAGACCCCGACGCCCCGGGCCGCCCTGGCCACCGCGAGGACGGTGGGAACCGGCACCTCGAGCTGGAGCAGCAACGCGTCAGCGTTCCGTACGACGTAACCGGCGATGTCGCCGCCGATCACCCGCTCCAGGGCCGCGTCGTCCAGGCGGCGGTTCGCGCCGGGCGACAGGGTGATGGCGTTCTCACCGTCGCACTGGACGACGATCAGCGCGACACCGGACGCGGCACCTTCGACCGTACCGACGGCTGAGTCGTCGACGCCCTCGGCGATCAGCCGTTCACGCAGTTCGGCCCCGAACGCGTCGTCCCCGAGCAGGCCCACCAGGCGCACCCGCGCACCGAGCCGGGCCGCCGCGACCGCCTGATTGGCGCCCTTGCCGCCCGCACCGCGTACGGCGTCCTCACCCGAGACCGTCTCGCCGGGCGCGGGCAGTCTGCGCACCCGGACCGCGAGGTCCATGTTAAGACTGCCGACTACGACCAACCGCTCGCTCATCCGTGTTCCCCGTTGTTCTTGGTGTGTTCCGGCACTGCGACTGTCAGCTCGTTCTGTTCCAACTGCTTTATCTGCGCTGCCTGTTCGGCCTCGTGCTGGGCGGCGCTCACATGTTCGCCGCCGGCCGGGTCGGGGCACCCGCACGAGCCGCGGGCGATGAGCCGGACCGGCAGGACGTCCCGGCTCGGCTCCAGGTCGGGGTCGGCCATCCGGGCGAGGAGGCGTTCGATCGCGGTACGGCCGAGTGCCTCGACCGGCTGACGCATCGTCGAAAGCGCCGGCCAGGTGTACGCGGAGGCGGCGATCCCGTCGAAGGAGACCAGCGCCAGGTCGTCCGGCACCCGGATGCCCAGCTCGGTGGCCGCCCGCAGCACGCCGACCGCCTGCTCGTCGGAGGTCACGAACAGCGCGTCCAGCTCTTTGTCCTTGGACAGCAGCGCCCGTCCGGCCAGGTAGCCGTCCCGGCGGCCGAACGCGCCGTGCAACAGCGGTGCCGCCTCCGGGCAGGCCTCCCAGCCGGTCCGCCCGCCCGAACCCGAACCGGCTCGCAGACCGGCCTCCGCCAGGCCGAAGCGCCAGCCGGCGACCCGGTGCACGGTCGGGTGGATGCCCATCGGCCCGGCTATGCAGCCGACCCGGCGGCGGCCGTGCTCCAGGAGGTGCGCGGTCGCCGCCTGTGCCCCGCCCACGTTGTCCACCAGCACCTGGGAGACGGTGGAGTCGTCAAGCTCACGGTCGAAGACCAGGCACGGCACGCCCGAGCGGTGCAGCTCGGCGCGCCACGTGCGGCTGCCGTGCGACGGGATGATCACCAGCCCGTCGACCTGCCGGTCCAGGAAGGTCCGGACATAACCGGCTTCGCGCTGCTCGTCGTCCACCGCGTTGCCGACCAGGAGCGTGTAGCCCGCGGCCCAGGCGTGGTCCTCAAGGGACCGGGCCAGCTCGGCGAAGAACGGGTTCGCACTGTCCGGGACGACAAGCCCCAGCGTCATCGTGTGGCTCATCCGCAGCGACCTGGCCACGGCGTTGGGCCGGTAGCCGAGTTGCTTGACGGCGACCAGGACACGCTCGCGGGTCGCCGGGGCGACCGTGCGCGGGCCGTTGTTCAGCACATAGCTCACAACCGCGGGCGAGGTGCCCGCAAGTCGTGCCACGTCCTGTCGCGTAGCCATGTCCAACTCCGATGATGTGGGGTTCAGCCCGGTTTGAATCCTTCAGCAACACGAGTTGGCAACTCGTGTTGCTGAAACGTTCCGAGGGGTGGGCGAAGAGCAGTATGTGAATCAACCGGCGCAACCGCAAGGGTGCATTTTGATAACGGGACTGCCCCGGGTCAGCGGTTTCCGGGGACGCGGTCCACGTACAGATCCCAGAAGCGCTTGGTGTCGAGGTCGAGGACGATCGTGGCCTTCTGGGTGCCGACCGGATTGTTGGGCTTGTTGAACTCGTTCAGGTTGTAGCCGACCGACCGGCCGTAGTTCGGGCCGAACGCCGCGTCGACGTCGACGTACCGCTCCTCGGACTTCGAGACCACCTTCGGGTCCAGGAGCAGCGCGGAGGTGATGGCGTCCCACACGAAGGTCGTACGGCCGGGGTTTTTGGCGAACTCGGGGCCCTGGATGTCCTTGAACATCTTCTTGACGGGCGTCTCCCGGCCGGCGATCACCCGGTCGTACTGCGCCTTGCCGTACAGGACCTTTTCGCAGACCTCGTTGGGGACGATCGTCTGTTTGCGGAAGGGGGTGCGCAGCACGATCCGGGCGGCCTCCGGGTCGAACCACCAGTTGAACTCGGCGGCCGGGCTGGTGTTACCCGGTTTGTCGAACGCGCCGCCCATGTAGATGACTTCCTTGACCAGCGGCACGATCTCCGGGTGCGTCCGGACGGCCAGCGCCAGGTTCGTCGCCGGGCCGATCTCCAGGATCGTCACCTGGTTCGGGTAGCGCTTGACCTGCTCGACGATGAAGTCCGCGGCGGCCTGGCCGGACGGCTTCGTCTTCGGGTAGCCGCCGTACGGCGGCTGAGGCAGCTTCAGGTAGGACTCCGGCCGCGCGCTGTCGAACGCGCCGGCCCACGGGACCTTCCCGTACAGCGCGTTCTCCGCGGGGAGACGCTCCTGACGGTTCGGCATCAGTGGCTCGCCCGCACCCGGGATGACCGGGATGTCGCTGCGCTTGATGAGCTCAAGTTGCTTGAGGGCGTAGGCGGTTCCCTCCTCTACCCAGGTGTTGCCCGATACGACGGTCACGCCGAGCAGGTCGACGTCGCGCTTCTGCGCGAGCATGAACATGGTGACGGCGTCGTCGTTCAGCTCGCCCATGTCGGAGTCGATGATGACCTTCGGGCCATTGTGTCCGGCGGTGCTGACGTCATTACTGGCGGAACGATCCTGCTCAGCAGCCGGGGGGCTGCTCGGCGATTCGGCCCTGGGCGCGGCCGAAGCCACCGCCACCGGGGCGAGGATGCACAGTGCGGCGGCAGAAGCGAGCAGGTGTGAGCGTTTCATCGAATTCCCTCCGACACGGACACGGGGACGTGCGACACGGATTGGCAACACGGATTGGCAACTCGTGTTGCGGCGGGAGTATGGGGCGCAACCGGGGCAACAGCAAGAGTTCCCGTCAGTGCGCTGTCCGCCGTGACAGCACCGTGTCCAGCCGTGCGTCAGCCCGGCCGCGGGCGGACAGCGAACGGGCCGCGCACTCAAGACGAGTGCGCGGCCCGGAGCCGGTCTGGATGGAACGGACGAGGATCAGTGGCGGGCTACCCGGTGGTAGGGCACCGCACCGCCGAGGTCCACCCTGGCGTGGCCCGCGACAGCGGTCTTCGCCGTGGCGAGGGCCGGGCGCGGCGTGGACTCCCGGGCGGCCTGATCCGGGTGGCGTTCCCGCCAGTAGGGGTTTTCGTGCGGCAGCCCGCCGCTGACGCGGCCGTACATCCCGAACGTCACGATGAGCATCCCCATCACGAAGCTGAAGATGACGTTGCTCATCCGGAAGTCCAGGAAGTTCGCCGACCGTTCGAGGACGGTGAGGTGGTAGAACCCGCTCAGTACGAAGAGGGTGCCGACCACCATGTTGAGGGTCGACGCGAAATTGCCGCCGACCACGGCGCCCACAACGAGGACCGCGCCGACGATCACGGAGATCAGGCTCAGTACACCGTTCGTCGACAAGCCGGCGAGTTCAGACCCGCTGGTGCTGAAGGGGCGCAGGTTGTCAGTGAACCCTAGAACGCCGAACACGATGAGGACGATGCCGCAGAACGCGGCACCGAACCGGTAGACGGTCCCCAAGCGGTGGTCGACGGGTAGTTCGTCCTGAAGCTTCATCGTCTTCTCCTCCTTGGACTCGCTGATTGAGCGGGAGGCCCTGACTCCTCGTTTCAAGTGTGGGTCCATCCGGCCGGGGGCGCATTCCAGCGGGCTCCGGGCGGGGCCGCTCAGACCGCCGCGCCGCCCGGCACGTGCTCGAAGACCAGGCTCGTCTCGGCGTGCGCGACCGCGGGGTGGGAGCTGAGGTGCTCCACCACGAAGTCCCGCAGTGCGTCGGAGGACGGTGCGGCGACGTGCAGCAGGTAGTCGTTCTGACCGGCCACGTGGAACAGTGACAGCACGCCCGGCAGGGTGGGGGCCACCCGGCGGAAGTCGTCGATCTGCTGCCGGGTGTGCGCCCGCAGCTGGACGGCGATCAGCGCTTGGAGCACCAGCCCGAAGGCGGCCGGGTCGATGTCGGCGCGGAAGCCGCGGATGATTCCGCGCTCGCGCAGCGAGCGCACCCGTCCCAGACAGGTCGAGGGTGCGATGCCCACGGCGGCGGCGAGGGCGTTGTTGGGCAGCCGTCCGTCCAGGGCCAGCGCGTGCAGGATCGCGAGGTCGATGTCGTCGGGGCCGGGCCGCCCGGCCCGCATTTCGTTCGGAACACCCATACCGGAAGCACTCCGTCCATGAAGTTTGTGGCATTGAATATGCAATTTTGAGAATGTTATTCAACTCTATTGTGAACTATCGGTCGTTTCTTCATCCTCGGGAGTCATAGAGCCGTATTTGTACCGATGAGGAGGCAGCCCATGACCTGGGAAGGCCAGCTCGACACCCTTGCCGTGCACGCCGGTCGCGAAGACCTCGCACGCTTGGGAGTGCACGTACCGTCAATCGACCTCTCGACCACCAACCCGCTGCCGGGTGTGGACGTCGGCGGCGATTCGTACGAGAACCTGGCCACGGGCGGCATTCCCGCGGAGGGCGGCAGCCTGGTCTACCAACGGTTGTGGAACCCGACCGTGGCGCGCTTCGAGCAGGCGCTCGCGCGCCTTGAGGGCACGGATCAGGCGGTCGCGTTCTCCTCCGGCATGGCCGGGCTCAGTGCGTGCCTGCTCGCCACGGCGGCGGCCGGGAAACGGCACGTGGTCGCGGTCCGTCCGCTGTACGGCGGTTCGGACCACCTGCTCGCCACCGGGCTGCTCGGCACCGAAGTCACGTGGGCCGACGCGCAGGGCATCGCCGCCGCGATCCGCCCCGACACCGGGCTTGTCATCGTCGAGACGCCGGCCAACCCGACGCTCGAACTCGTCGACCTGGCCGACATCGCCGGACAGTGCGGCGACGTGCCGTTGCTGGTCGACAACACCTTCGCCACACCCGTGCTCCAGCAGCCGGTGCGGCACGGCGCGACGCTGGTGTTGCACAGTGCCACCAAGTTCATCGGCGGGCACGGCGACGTCCTGGCGGGCGCGGTCGCGACGACCCCGGAATGGGCCGCGCGGCTGCGTCAGGTCCGCGCCATCACCGGCGGTGTCCTGCACCCGCTGTCCGGCTACCTGCTGCACCGCGGTCTCCAGACGCTGCCGATCCGGGTCCGCGCCCAGCAGGCGAACGCCGGGAAGGTGGCGACCTGGCTGGCCACCCAGCCGGAGGTCAGCGCGGTCCACTACCCCGGGCTGCCGGAGTGCGACCCGCTGCACCTGGTGGGCCGTCAGATGTCCGGACCCGGCTCAGTCCTGGCCTTCGAAGTGCGGGGCGGGTATGAGGAAGCGGCCCGCATCGCGGGCGGCTGCGGTCTGATCACCCACGCGGTGTCGCTGGGCGGCGTGGACACGCTCATCCAGCATCCGGCCTCACTCACCCACCGCCCGGTGGCCGCCGAAGCCAGGCCCGGGGCCGGACTGCTGCGGATCTCCGTGGGCCTTGAGGACCCGGAGGACCTGATCGCGGACCTGCGCAACGCGCTCACCGGCGAAGTCTGAGCCACGCCTCAGCCCTGGCGGGCAGCCTTCGCGATGTTGCGGGCCATGCCGCCGAAGACGATGGCGTGGAACGGCACGACACTCCACCAGTACGCGTGCCCGAACAGCCCGCGCGGGTGGAACAGCGCGCGCTGCCGGTAGACGGTCCGGCCCTGGTCGTCCTGTCCGGCGTACATCTCCAGCCAGGCCAGACCGGGGAGCCGCATCTCGGCGCGCAGACGCAGGAGCCTGCCCGGCTCGATCTCCTCGACCCGCCAGAAGTCCAGCGAGTCCCCCACCCGCAGGCGGGCTGCGTCGCGGCGGCCACGGCGCAGCCCGACCCCGCCCACCAGCCGGTCGAGCCAGCCGCGCACCGCCCAGGCGAGGGGGAAGGAGTACCAGCCGTTGTCGCCGCCGACCCCTTCGACGACCCGCCACAGTGCCTCCGGTGACGCGTCGACGGTCATTTCCCGCAGGTCGGTGTAGAGGCTGCCGCCGGCCCAGTCCGGGTCGGTGGGCAGCGGGTCGCTGGGTGCGCCGGGCACCGCGGCGGAGGACCAGCGGGTGGTGACCTTGGCGTCGCGCACCCGTCGCAGCGCGAGGGAGAGCGCCGTGTCCAAATCGAGCAGCGGTCCGGGCAGGTAGTCGGCGATGTCGTGCTCGTGGCAGACGACTTCGTGGCGCAGCGACTCGGCGAGCGGCCGGGCGATCGACGCGGGCACCGGGGTGATCAGGCCGACCCAGTGGCTGGAGAGCCTCGGGGACAGCATCGGCACGGGCACGATCAGCCGGTGGGGCAGGCCGGCGACAGCGGCGTAGCGCTGCATCATCTCCCGGTAGGTGACGACATCCGGGCCGCCGACGTCGAAGGTGCGGTTCACGTCGTCGGGCAGTGACGCGCTGCCCACGAGGTAGCGCAGCACGTCGCGGACGGCGATCGGCTGGATGCGGGTCCGCACCCAGCTGGGGGTGACCATGACCGGCAGCCGCTCGGTGAGGTAGCGCAGCATTTCGAACGAGGCAGAACCTGAGCCGATGATGACGGCGGCCCGCAGCACCGTGGTCGGCACTCCGGAGCCGAGGAGGATGCGGCCCACTTCGGCCCGTGAGCGCAGGTGCGGGGACAGTTCCTGTTCCGGGACGTCGTCTGGGGTCAGGCCGCCCAGGTAGACGATGCGCCGGACACCGGCCGCACGGGCTTCCTCGCCGAAGATGCGGGCGGCCCGGCGGTCGGTCTCCTCGAAGCCGCGCCCGGTGCCGAGCGCGTGCACGAGGTAGTACGCCACGTCGACGCCGGCCATCGCGGCGCGCACCGAGTCCGCGTCGCCCACGTCACCCCGGACCACCTCGGCGCGCTCCGCCCAGGGGTGGTCGCGCAGTTTCCCGGGCGACCTGGCCAGGCAGCGCACCCGGTGCCCGGCGTCCAGGAGCTCGGGCACCAGCCGACCGCCGATGTAGCCGGTCGCACCGGTCACCAGGCAGCGCGGGGCCGGTCCGGTGTCGCCACTGTGCAGGACACCGCTGTGTACGACACCGCTGTGTACGACACCGCTGTGTACGACACCGCTGTGTACGACGCCGCTGTGTCCTGCGGCCTCATCCGCCTCATCCGCTTCATCCGCCTCGTTCCGTGTCACCGCTCCACTCTGCCCCGCTTCACGGGGTTCCGCGCTTTCGGCAGGCACTGGATACGCCGCAGGCCCCGGTCCCGTTCCACCGGTCCGGGCCTTCGTTGTGCGGGGCCGCTCAGCGTGCCCGGCAGGCCCTTTTTTCCGCCGCCGGATGTGTTCCAGGCAACGCCCGCGCGCAGCACAGTGCCGCCCGGCAGGCCGCAGCACGGACTGCGCCGCAGGCCGGCCGTACGGTCGCCGTGGTTTTCACGGGCTGACGGCAAGCACCAGATAGGCACCGAAGAGCGCCAGGTGCACCCCGCCCTGGAGCGGTGTGGCCCGGCCCGGGATCACCGTGAGGGTGCCGACGACCATGGTGAGCGCGAGGAGCACCATGTGGTTTGCGCCGAGGCCGAGTTCGAGCGGTCCTGACATCCAGAACGACGCCACCGCGACGGCGGGGATGGTCAGACCGATGCTGGCCATGGCCGAGCCGAGGGCGAGGTTCAGGCTCGTCTGCACCCGGTCGCGGGCGGCCGCGCGCACTGCGGCGATCGACTCCGGCAGGAGCACGAGCAGCGCGATGATCACACCGACGACGGCGGCCGGCAGCCCCGCGGCGGCCACGCCGCCCTCGATCGCCGGGGAGATCGCCTTCGCCAGACCGACGACCGCGACCAGTGCCGCGCCGAGGAGTGCGAGGCTGGTCAGCGCGTCCTTCTTCGACGGCGGGTCGGCGTGTACTTCCTCGTCGATCACCTTGCCCGCCGACGTGATCGGGAGGAAGTAGTCACGGTGCCGGACCGTCTGGGTGGCGACGAACAGTCCGTACAGGCAGAGGGCGGCAAGGGCGGCGAACACCAGCTGGAAGGTGTTGAACCGCGCGCCCGGGGTGCTGGTGGTGAACGTGGGCAGGACCAGGCTCAGCGTCGCCAGCGTGGCCACGGTCGCCAGGGCTGCACCGGTGCCCTCGGCGTTGAACACCGCCACCCGCCGCCGCAGCGCGCCGACCAGGAGGCACAGGCCGAGCATGCCGTTGACGGTGATCATCAGGGCGGCGAACACGGTGTCCCTGGCCAGTCCGGCGTTCTTCTCGCCGCCGTCCGCCATGAGTGTGACGACCAGCGCGACCTCGATGATCGTCACCGCGACGGCGAGCACCAGCGAGCCGAACGGTTCACCGACCTTGTGGGCGATCACCTCCGCGTGGTGCACCGCGGCGAGGACCGCGCCGGCGAGGAAGCAGCCGACCACGGCCACGGCCAGGCCGGGCAGCGAACGCCCCCAGACGAAGGGCAGCAACACGACCGCGAGCACCGGCACGGAGACCGTCCACTGCCTGACGGACGCACTGACTTGAGTGATCATGCTGACGATCCTTACAGACCGATATGCACTTTGTGCTGATAAATTACTGAAAAGTCAGTCTTTGCTGCTAATTGGGAATAGACAGCAGAACGCCGTACGGGCCAAAGTCAGCTGAGTCCGACTCCGGCCCGTACGGCGTTCGGGCACTGCCGCACCCGGCTCAGATCAGCCGGCGCTGCCCTGACTCTGCTGCCATTCCTCCCAGTACTCCCGCGCGATGCTGCGGATGCTGTGGCCGATCTTGAGGTAGTCGAGGTCGTCGAGGTTGGCGAGTGAGACGCGCACGGACCACTCGGGGCCCTCGAACCCACCGCCGTTGAGGAGCACGACACCGGTCTGGTCGGCCAGGCGGAAGAGGAAGTCCGTGGGCTCGTAGGCACCCTGGAGGAAGGTGCTGAACCCGGCGCCGAAGACGCGTTCGGCCTCCGCGAGCAGGTCGAGTTCGATGTAGTAGCCGGCCCGCCCCGGATCGTCCGCGATCTTCAGCTGCGCGCCTTCGAGCAGCAGCCCGAGCCTGCGCTGGACGATCTCCTGCACCAGCTTCTTGTACGCCTGGCCCTCGTCGAGCATCCCGAAGAGGGAGAACAACGCCATCTGGACCTGCTGCGGAAGACTCAGCCCGGCGGTGTGGTTCAGCGCGACCTGCCGCGAGTCCGCGACCAGACGGTCGATGAACCTGATCGACCCCGGGTCGAGGGTGAGTGTGCCGTACCGCTCGGCGAGACGCTGCTTCTCCGCGTCGGGGAACGCGGTGATCATGTCGTCGATGATGTTGTCGTCGTTCAGGCCGATGACACCGAGCCGGTGACCGGTGGCGCCGAAGTGCTTGGAGAAGGAGTACACCAGCAGGGTGTTGCGCGGCAGGTCGGCGGCGATCGTCCGGAAGCCGTCCACGAAGGTGCCGTACACATCGTCGGTGACGATGACCAGGTTCGGGTTGTCGGTCGCGACGATGTCGCGGATCTGCTTGCTGACCCGGTCCGACAGTGCCAGCGACGGCGGGTTGCTCGGGTTGACCAGGCAGACCATCTTGACCGACGGGTCCGCGAGTTTCGCCACCTCCCCGGTCGAGTAACGCCACTCCCGTACGCCTGATTCGGCGAACATGTCGGCCTGGACGTAGACGACGTCGAATCCGTAGGTGTCCAACTGCGGGATCTCGATGTACGGCGTGAACACCGGCACCATCAGCGCGATGCGGTCGCCCTTGTGCAGGATCCCGTTCTTCATCAGGGAGTCGAAGATGTAACACATGGCGGCGGTGCCGCCTTCGGTGGCGAACAGGTCCAGGTTCCCGGCCGGCTGCTCCGCACCGTGGTAGAGCTCCTGCTGGAGATAGCCGCGGACGACGTGTTCGATCTGGACCAGCATCCGGTCGGGGACCGGGTAGTTGTCGCCGATGATGCCGTCGACGAGCTCGTGGATCCACGCGTCGGCCTCGAAGCCGAACTTCGCGGCGCCCAGGCGGACACAGTCGGCCAGCTGGACGGCCCCCGGGAGACCCGGATTGGCGTGCAGCCACGCATCGAACCTGGCGGCGATGCCGGCCTTGTCGGGCATGCCGCCGAGGTTGTCCGCAGTCCACACCCGGCGGCTCTCCCCGAGGGCGAAGTGGCCGAGCGCGAAGTACGCCTCACGCGGTCCGGTGGCGATCCAGTTCGGGTTGCCGCGCCCGGCGTTGAGCATCGCCCGGGTGGTGGTGCCCTTCTGTCCCGGCTCGTCGGCCTGGACCCGCCGGGCGAGTTTGATGAGCTCGTTCTTCAGCTCGAACGGGCTGAGTGTGCCCAGGCGTTGCATCTGTTCACGGGTGAGCGGGGCGGCGGTCACGGGGTTACTCCTACCGGGGGAAGGGTCAACGGGTGAGCGGGAATCGGGGGGTGGGCCGCACATCAGTGCGCGAGCGGGAATCAGTGCGTGAGCAGCACGATGATCGATCCCCACACCGTCAGCAGCACATTGCCGGTGGCGTACGGAACGGTGTAACCGAGGGACGGCACGTTGGACTTCGACGCCTCGGTGATGGCGCCGATGGCCGCTGTGGTGGTCTGGGAGCCCGCGAGCGAGCCGACCAGGATCGGCATCGGCAGCTTCAGGACGAAGTGCCCGAAGAACAGACCGACGAGGAGCGGGATCACCGTCGCGGCGGCACCCCACAGGAGCAGCCCCCAGCCGGCCTGCTTGAGGCCGTCGACAAAGGTGGGTCCGGCGTTGATGCCGACGACGGCGACGAACAGGCACAGACCGAAGGTGTCCATGAACCACTGGGCGCCGGGCGGCACATTGCCGAACACCGGGTATCTGCCGTGCAGCCAGCCGAACACCAGGCCCATGATCAGCGCGCCGCCCGAGGTGGACAGGCTGATGGGCACACCACCGGCGTGCAGGGCCGGGATGCCGATGCAGCCGCCGAGGAAGATCCCCAGGCCGACCCAGATCATGTCCGTGGTGTAACTGGTGGGCACGGGTGTGCCCACCAGTTGGGCCGCCGGTTCGACCAGGCGCTCGGGCCCGGTGAGCACCAGGGTGTCGCCACGCTCGATCTTGCTGGTCAGGCGGTAGTGGTACGGCATGCCCGCGCGGGACATCGTGTCGATGTACACACCCGCCATGAACGGCTCGGCGCGCAGTTCGGCGACGGTCCGGCCGATCTGCGCCTTCTTGGAGGCCACCACCGCTAGCCGCTCGGTGCGGTAGGCGAGGAGTTCGACATCGTCGGCCTCCAGGCCGATGGAACGCTCCGGGTCCAGGGCGACGATGTCGGGGCGCAGTCCGCTGAGGAAGTTTCATCGTGATTCGTGCAGGTCACCGGGCCTGGTGTGACAAGTCGTTGGGGTGCTCGCGCAGCTCAGCACGGTGATCGTTGCGGGG
>NZ_JBXAWK010000070.1:0-28529 GCF_057291755.1 Kitasatospora sp. UYEF31 | reverse complement strand
TACTGCACTCGAAGGGGTGTGGGAGAGTAGGTCGCCGCCGGAATTATCTTGAGTGAAAGGCCCCCGTCCTTATGGACGGGGGCTTTTTGCGTTTCTGGAAGTATTCCTATACCTGGGGAAAACCGTACGCCGTAATTCGACTTTCGTCTTGCGAAACCCCCGCCCAGGGCCGGCCGGGCAGCGATGTGCATGACCGAGCGCCGCCGCTCTTGTCCCGGTTGGCGGCATTTGCTTCCCCCGCTGTGAACGAGGTCTCTTAGTCTGATCCCTTCTGTTCCTGCCCTCCGCCGGATAGCTTGACTCTGTCACCGACCTTGTGGAAAACGAGAACGCGTTATAGCTTCCACCGAGGTCGGGCAGGTCAGGCCCGAATCCGGACGAGGAGCACCCCCATGCGCGCTGCTGTACTGCACGAGACCGGCCAGTCCACCCTTGAGGTCCGCGACGATGTCGAGGCTGTCGGCATGGGGCCGGGCAAGGTCCGGGTGAAGCTGCACGCCACCGGCGTGTGCCACTCCGACCTGTCGGCGATGACCGGCGTACTTCCGCAGCCAGCCCCGTTCGTGCCGGGTCACGAAGGCGCCGGCGAGATCGTCGAGATCGGTGAGGGCGTCACCGACCTCAAGCTCGGCGACAAGGTCATCATCTGCTGGGCCCCGCCGTGCGGGAAGTGCGAACAGTGCCGCGGCGGCCAGTCGAACCTGTGCCTCTCAGGCTTCATGAACGCGGGCAACCAGAACTTCACCTTCGGCGGCACGCCGTCCTACGGCTTCACGGGCACCGGAACCTTCGCGGAGGAGGTCGTTGTCGCGGCCCCGTGTGCGATCAAGGTCGACGATGACGTCCCGTACGAGATCGCCGCACTGATCGGCTGCGGTGTGACCACCGGCGTCGGTGCGGTCTTCAACTCGGCGAAGGTCGAGCCGGGCGCCCGCGCGCTGGTCATCGGCGCCGGTGGCGTCGGTATCGCGGTCATCCAGGGGCTGCGCGCGGCCGGTGCCTCCACGATCGTGGTCATCGACCCGGCCGAGAACAAGCACGAGTGGGCGAAGAAGTTCGGCGCCACGCACACCGGGATCCCCGATGAGGCCAAGGCGTTCAAGAACGAGCTGACCGCCGGTCAGGGCTTCGACGTCGTCTTTGAGGTCGTCGGGAAGTCCTTCACGGCGCGTAGCGCGTACGAGCTGACCCGCCGCGGCGGCAAGGTCATCATCGTGGGCGCGGGCGCGATGGACGACAACGTCTCGTTCAACATGTTCGAGCTGTTCTTCGACCAGAAGCAGATCATCGGCTCGATCTACGGCGGTGGCGACATCGTCACCGAGTACGCGCGCATCGTGCGCCTGTGGCGCGCGGGCCGCCTGGACCTCGAAGGCATGATCACGCACCGCGTGGCGCTTAAGGACATCAACCAGGCCTTCGACCTGATGAAGAGCGGCGAGTCGATCCGCACCATCGTCACCCTGGTCTGACGCTCACTCGTACCTACTACGTCGGTCATGCGCGGAACGTCGGTCATGGAGATCGGTCCACCACGTTCCGCGCGTGACCGACGGCACATCGCGCCATCACACCCTGGGGAGAACAGCAGATGAGTACGTCGCTCGCGGGCAAGGTCGCCGTCGTCACGGGGGCCGGCCGGGGACTCGGCCGGGCCGAGGCACTGGAACTGGCCAAGCAGGGGGCGAAGGTCGTCATCAACGACTTCGCGCCGAACGGGGCCAACCCCGCCGAAGATGTCGTCGCTGAGATTAATTCTTCAGCGCAGATCAAGGCCCTCGGCGGCGAGGCTGTCGCGCACAACGGCGACATCTCCGACTTCACCACGGGCGGTGAACTCGTCCAACTCGCCATCGACACCTTCGGATCGATCGACATCCTGGTCAACAACGCCGGTGTGCTGCGCGACCGCATGCTGTTCTCGATGACCGAGGACGAGTGGGACCTGGTCCTCAAGGTCCACGCCAAGGGCCACTTCAACACCTCGCACCACGCGGCGAAGTACTGGCGCGAGAAGTCGAAGGCCGCGGGCGGGCCCGTGTACGCGCGGATCGTCAACACGGCGTCCGAGGCGTTCCTCGCCGGGTCGCCGGGCCAGCCGAACTACGCCGCCGCTAAGTCGGCCATCGTCGGGCTGACGATGAGCACCGCGAACGGCCTGCACAAGTACGGCGTACGGGCGAACGCCATCGCGCCGCGCGCCCGTACGGACATGACGACCAACGTGTTCGGCGACGGTTCCAACGTCGCCGAGGGCGAGATGGACCCGCTGGCCCCCGAGCACGTCTCGCCGCTGGTCGCCTTCCTGGCCTCGCCGGCCGCGGAGGACATCTCCGGACAGGTCTTCGTCGTCCACGGCGGCTTCGTCGCGGTGGTCGAACGCCCGACACTTCAGGCCAAGTTCGACTCCAAGCAGGCCACGTTCACGCCGGACGAGCTGGCGCAGGTGCTGGCCCCGCACTACGCGGACAAGAAGCTGAACCAGGGCTTCTCGGCGACCGACCTGCTGTTCCTCAAGCGCGAGAAGTAGCCGGAAACCGGGCGCGTGCGGTCCAGGGCAGCCGGACCGCGCGCGCCCGTCGTGTGACGTGGTCCGACACGTGTCGTATGTACACCTTCAACGACGAAGGGGAGCTTCCATGCTCACTTCCGGGGACGACTTCCCGATCCACCAGACGCCCGAGCCGGTCGCCACGCCGATGGCCAGCGACCGGAACGCGTACGACCGCTACTGGTTCAACGGCTACGACAAGGCCGGTGGCTTCTACTTCGCCTTCGCCCACGGCCTGTACCCGAACCGCTTTGTGGCCGACGCACACTTCACCATCTCCGTGGACGGGGTCCAGCACGCGCTGCACGCCTCGCGGCGGGCCCCGGTGGAGCGCTTCGACACAACGGTCGGGCCCCTCAAGGTCGAGGTCGTCGAGCCGCTGAAGGTCCTGCGCATCACCGGCGCGGAGAACGAGCACGGCCTGTCGTTCGACCTCACGTTCACCGCGCGCCACGCGGCGATCGAAGAGGACCGGATGACGACCCGCAACGGGCACCACGTCATCATGGACACCACCCGGCTGACGCAGCTCGGCGTCTGGGAGGGCACTGTCACCCTGCCCGGCGGCAAGGTGCTCGACATCCGGCCCGAGTCCGTCCTCGGCACCCGCGACCGCTCCTGGGGCGTCCGTCCCGTCGGCGAGAAGGAGGGCGGTGCTCCGCGCCCCTTCAACCCGCTGATGTGGCTGTGGGCGCCGCTGCACTGGGACGACGAAGTCACCCTGTGGGGTTCGTTCGAGCGCGCCGACGGTGTGATGTACCACAAGGACGGCCACCGCATCGCGACGGCCGCGTCGCTCGGGGTGAAGCCGGACCCGGCGAAGGTCCGGATGCCCTACGACGGAGCCGAGTTCGGGCACTTCGACCTCGTACGGCACGAGCTGACGTTCCACCCCGGCACCCGGCGGATCTCCGGCGGCACCATGCACCTGACGGACGCCGCGGGCAAGCCGTTCTCGTACCGCGTGGAAATGCTCGGCGCGCGGGGCTTCCTGGCCGGCCTCGGCTACCTCCACAACGAGTGGGGCCACGCGATGTGGCACGGGGAGCTGGAAGTCGGCTACGAGAGCTGGGAGCTGGACAAGGTCGAACCGCTGGCCTTCGACCGGCAGCACCAGCAGCAGGTCATTCGGGCCGTGCAGATCAACGGGGACGGCAGCGACGGGCGCGTCGGGTACGGCGTGCTTGAACAGATCATCTTCGGGCCGCACGACCGGTACGGGTTCCAGTCGATCCTGGACGGGCACACCGGTAGTTGATCGGCAGTCAAAAAGCAACCGGCGCGGCCTCCGTGGGGGAGAGGCCGCGCCGGAGTCTTCTGGCGGCGCTCAGGCAGAGGCCCTGCGCGGCAGGGGAATCCGTACGTCCGGCGGTTTCTTCGGCGACCTGCGCGGGCTCGGCCGGGGCGGCGCCGCCGACTGGGTCCAGCGGCCCACCAGGTCGGCGTAGGTGGCCGACCGTTCGACGAGTTCGGTGTGTGTGCCCATGCGCGGGACGTTGCCGTCCATCAGCAGGATCCGGTCGGCCCGGCGGGCGGAGTCGATCCGGTGGGCGATCACTATGAGTATCCCGGACCTGGTCGCGAACGCGGCCTCGGCCAGGGCTTCGGCCGCCGGGTCCAAGTGGCAGGTGGCCTCGTCGAGGATGACCAACCGGGCCGGCGACAGATAGGTCCGGACCAGGGCGAGAAGCTGCTTCTCGCCCGCGGACAACAGTGACGGGTCGTCAAGGTCGCCGTCGTAGCCGCCCATCCGGGTGACCAACTCGTGGGCGCCGACCAGCCGGACCGCCCGGTCGAGTTCGGCACGGGTGGCCCCGGGCGCGAGATAGGTCAGGTTGTCGCGGACCGGCCCGGCGAAGACGTAGGCCTCCTGCGGGACGACGGTGATGTCGGGACGCACGCCGATGAGCGCGTCGCCGTCGAGCAGCACCCGGCCCTGGCCGGGTGCGAGGAGTCCGCACAGCAGGGCTGCGAGCGTTGACTTGCCGATTCCACTGGGGCCGACGACCGTCAGGTGCTGCCCGTGGTCGAGGGTGAACGAGAGCCCCTGGACGACGGGTTCGGCGTACGGTCCGTAAGCGAAGGTCAGGCCTTCGACAGCCAGGCCCGCCGGGCGGGAACCCGGCCGTACGGAAGGACTCTGACTCCGCGCACTGTTCACGGCTTCGGCTTGGGGGGCGGCCGTACGCGGTCGGCATTCCGCCAACCGGCCTGCCACTACGACGAGTTCGAGCAACCAGCCGCCCACGGTGGCCGTCAGTGCCCGGACCGCGGGTTCCAGATATTGCACGAGGTAGAGCGCCGTGCCGGCCACCTCACCGGCGGACAGGGAGCCGGAGCGGACCAGCCACGGCGCAGCGGACAACACGACGATCAGCGGCAGTTGGCCGCCCACCGCGACCACCAGAAGACGCAGCGCGGACGCGCGGGCGAGCGAACGGGCCGCCGTCGCCTGGGCCTCCACGGCACTGCCGACTTCGTCGCCGGCCCGCTCCTGCGCCCCGCAGGCGGTGATGTCGCGCAGCCCGGTGGCGAGTTTCCCGACCCGGGCGGCGATTTCCTCGTCGGCCAGCACCAGGGCCCGGCGGCGCTCGGCCAACGGCGCCAGGAGCCGGCCGAACAGCCACACCGCGACGGCCAATGGAGCCAGCACCAACGGCAGCAGCAGCGGCGCGAGGAAGGCCAGGCCGATCAGCGCGGCGACGATGGTCACCGCGAGCTGGCGCATCGTACGGAGCACCGACGCGGTGAGGTTGCGGCAGCTTTCGACCTGCTCGGTGAGGCGGGCCACCGCGGCGGTCGAATCGCCCCGGAAGTCCAGGGCGTCGTCGATCGAAGCGCCCACCACCCGCTTGACCAGCGCGTCCCGCAGTGGTTCCACAACCGCGGTCAACTGCGGGAACATCGCGTACGTCGCCGCTGTGCGCAGCAGCATCGCCAGGCCCAGCACGGCAAGCAGGGCGAAACCGGTCATGGGCTTCCCGGCCAGGAAACCGGCGTCCAGCGCGGCGGCGACGATCGCCCCGGAGAGCAGGACCGGGGCGGACTCCAGCACCGACCAGCCCAGTACTCTGACAAGCGGCTTCCGCTGGTGACGCAGTTCCCCGGCGAGGAGGTCCAAGCCGTCGTGCACCAGGGTGGGCCGGGCCGGGTTCTCGGCGGCGTGGCGTCCGCGCTTCACTTTTCGGTCTCCCCGGTATCGGAGTCCTTGTGGGTCTCTGCGGTCTCTGGGGGTTCCGGGGGTTCGGCAGCAGCGTCTTCGGGAGCGTCCACAACGCCGAACACCGCGCGGTAGGCCGGATCGGTCCACAGTTCACTGTGCCGGCCGAGGGCCCGGATGCGGCCCTTGTCGAGCCAGGCGACCTTGTCGGCCTGTGCGGCTACCGCAGCCCGGTGGGCCACTATGATCCGCGTCGGTCCGCCGGAACCCTTGGTTCCGTTACGGCAGTTGGTCAGGGCTTCGAGGATCTGATGCTCAGTCATGGTGTCGAGGCTGGACGTCGCATCGTCCAGGACAAGGATGCGGGCGTCCTGCGTCAACGCCCTTGCCAGGCCGAGGCGTTGGAGTTCGCCGCCGGACAGTCGGAGTGCGCCGAGCGGAGTGGCGTATCCCTCCGGCAGGCGGCGGATGAAGGCGTCGGCGTGCGCGGTGTGGGCCGCCCGGGTGACATCCGCGGACTCGGCACCGGGGCGGCCGTACGCCAGTGCGTCGTACAGGGTCGCCCCGTGCAGGTTCGGCCGGGGGAAGGCGTACGCGACCGCGCGCCGCAGTTCGCCGGGCGCCTGGCGGTCCACGGGCTCGCCGTCGATGAGGACTTCGCCGCCGTCCGCGGCGCGCAGCCGGCCCGGAAGCGCGGCCAGGGTGGACTTCCCGGAGCCGGACGCGCCCACCAGGGCCACGCAGGAACCGCCGGGGACGATGAGGTCCAGTTCGTCCAGGATGATCCGGTCACCACTGCGGACGATGACCTTGCGGAAGACGACCTCGCCCGAACCGATCGGCAGGATCCGGCGGATGCCGTGTGCGGCGGGGGTCTGGTCGAGCAGCCCGGCGACGCGCCGCCGCCCGGCCCGCGCGCGGGCGAGACTGACGAGGGATTCGAGCTGTTCGAGGAAACCCAGGCCCAGGGCGGCGTATCCGGCGGCGGCGACCATGCCGCCGGGCCGGATGGTATCCCTGGTCAGCAGGTGTCCGGCCACGCCGAGGACGGCGAGCTCGACCACTGGCACCAGGAGCAGGAGTTTCGTCACGGTCAGCCGCTGACTGTTCCACAGGCCCAGTCCGGCGGACTGGAGTTCGGGCAGTGGGGCGAGCACCCGCTCGACCTCACGGTCCCGGGTGCCGCACGCACGGATGGTCCGGGATCCCGCCAGCGCGTCGGTAAGCCGGACGGAGATCTTCGCCTGGGCCTCCTGGTAGCGGGTGAACCAGTCGGTGGCCTGGTCCATGAACATCCGTACGATCAGCACGCCGGGGACGACACCGCCGAGGAAGGCCAGCGCCAGCAGCGGATGGATGAAGCCGAGCGCGACGACACCGCCGATCGACGTCACCGCGGCACCGAGGCCGCCGAGCACCGCGGGCACTGTGCCCGCCGCGTCCGGGGCCGCGCCGACGACGCGGGAGGTCACGTCGCCGGGCGGAAGCGTGTTGCGGCCGGCGGTGCCCAGGCTGATGAGGTGGCCGCACATCCGCTGCCTGACCCTCGCGGTGAGGGTGGCCCCGAGTCCGGGGCCGGCGATCTCCACCGCCACCCCGCAGGCCAGGGAGACGAGCAGCACGCCGGTCAGCAGGAGGACCGGGACGCCGGTGTCGTTTCCGCCGAGCACCGCGTCCACAACCCCGGCGACGACCGCCGGCAGCGCGAGCGTGGCCAGCGCGCCGAGCGGCACGGCGAAGGCCAGTGTTGACGTGGGTCCCGGGGCGCAGTGCCAGGCGGCCCGGAACCCGGTGTCGGTCTCGGTCTCGGTTTCGGTTTCGGCCACGGTGCTTCGAACCCCCGTCGGAAGGCTGTTTCTTGGACAGGCTGTTTCTTGGACAGGCAGGTTCGTGGGAAGGCAGGTTCGTGGGAAGGTGGGCGTGCCGTGCGGTGCCGTGCGGTACGCGCGGAGTGCCGACCAGCGCCGGGAGCCCCTGATTGGCGCAGGGGCTCCCGGCGCTGTGTTTTCAGCGCGGGTGTTGACCGGTCGCGCCGTCAGCCGGTGCTTCTGGAACAGCCTGTGCTTGTGGAACAGCCTGTGCTTGTGGAACAGCCTGTGCTTCTGGAACAGCCTGCGCTTCTGGAACGGCTGGTTCCGCTGCAACAGTCGATGGAGCTGTCTCAGCCGGTGACGCTCTGTCAGCCGATGGTGAAGAGCAGGCAGGTCAGGATGAGGCAGGTGTAGCCACAGCCGTTGCCGCCGTGGCCGCCCAGCTCGACCGACTCGGTCTCGGGGAGCTGCTGGAGGACGGCGAGGTCGGTCTCGAGGTGCTGCATGGTGGTTCCTTTCCTGGAGCGTTCCCGCCGGGGCGGGTCGGTCGTCCGTGCGCTGCGGCAAGACGGCTGCCGCAGGTTTTTCCGCGGAGGCACCGTCACTTCCGGCCCGCGTACGGATCGCGGAGGAACGCGGTCAGCCGGGGGTTCAGCTCCGGTGCCCCCTCCCCGGCGAGGACGTCGTGTCCGTTGCCGGGAAGTTCGAGGTAGGTGAACTGCTCACCTTCGGTGCGCCCCAGTTGCAGCAGCTTGTGCCGCAGTGACCGGGACTGGCCCACCGGGATCGTGTCGTCCCGGTCGCCGTGGACAAAAAGCAGTGGGGCTGTGATGTGCTCACACAGCGTCAGGACATCGCGTGGGCCCGTCGGGTCACCGTCGGACCCGGTGTCGCCGCCGAGCCGGGTCATCAGCGACCGGATCGGCACCGACGCCTCAGCGATCAGCCGGGGCCCGGACAGGAACGGCGCGACCGCGGCCACGGCGGACCAGGTGCCCGGCTGCGTCGAGGCGGCCAGCAGAGCGAGGTACGCCCCGTAGCTCACCCCGAACAGCGCGGGCCGCGAAAGCCCGGCCGCGGCCCGCTCGTCCGCCAGCAGCCGCGAGATCGCACAGATGTCCGCCAGGTCCGGCACACCCCAGGCCCCGTGCAGGACGTCTTTGTACGGAGCGCCGTAACCGGTGCTGCCCCGCTGGTTCGGCGCGACCACCGCGACGCCGGCCTGGGCCAGACGCTGTAGGACCGGGTCGAACTCGAACCGCCAGGCGCTGGCCGGGCCGCCGTGCAGGGCGATCACCACATGCTCGGCGGCCCGCCAGTCGGGGCCGCCGTACACGATCGACTCGACCGGCCCGACCTCGCCGACCAGGAGTTCCAGGTGGGCGGTGCGCCAGCCGCCGGAGCCGCTGTGGCGCGCGGCGGCCGAACCGGCCAGCCGCCACTGTTGGTCCGCCTCGGGGACCACCGTGGCGAGGCCACTGGGCCGGTCCGGGGCGGAGAAGGGCAGGTGCAGCCCCTGTGCGGTCCACCGGCCCACACCGCCCAGGCAGCCGCCGGGGAGCCGGAGCTGGTCCAGCCTGCCGTCCTCCGGAGTCCACACCGCGAGCCGCGACCCCGCTCCCCGGTCCAGTTGGAGCGCCACCCGGCGGCCGTCCGGAGCGACGGCCAGCGGTCGGACGACCGTGTCCGCGAGGTGCACCAGCTTGGGGAACCGGACGCGCTCGGTGGTCTCCAGGCCGGCGGTCGCGAATCCTTCAGTCTCGGCCGGGAGCCGGATCCAGCCGAGCCGGTCGGAGCCCGGCGCGTCTGAGGACACGACCATGAGCCCGGTGTCCGGATGGCACAACATGAGCCGGTCGTTGCTGTGCGTGGCCAGCTCCAGGAACGGCGTCAGGAAGCCGTCCCGCAGGTCGAGGACCGCCGTCTTGACCGTCCCCTGGGCGACGGCGTCCAGCGCGAGCCGGTCGCCGTACGGGTCGAGCCAGACCCCGCCGCCGTACATCCCCGGCAGTTCGGCGATGAGCGCGAGCTGCCCGCCGGGAAGGATCCGGGAGACGCTGGTGACCGGTGTCAGGTCGGTGCTGAGGGCCAGCGCGACGGCGTCAGGGCCCGGGTAAGGCAGCAGCCGCAGTCCCGGCGACCGCACTTCGGCGAGCACCCGCTCCGCGCCGCCGGCGCCGCCCAGGTGCACGATCTCGTGCCGTCCCGGGTGGTGCCGGCACAGGAGGACGCTTCCGTCGCCGAGCGACAGCAACTGGGTGTGCAGGTGCTCGGAGCGGTCGGCGGCCAGCAGCACGGGAGCGGGCCGGTCGTCGTCCTCGCGGCTGCACAGCGTCCACGACTCCACGTGCCAGCGCCCGTCACCGGGGGTGGCCAGACACGCGGCGTGCGAACCGTCGGCGGAGAACGAGTAACTGACCCGCCGCAGTGGTGGCGCTGCGATCATGGTGCTCACTTCGCGCCTCCCGTGGATGGTTGCTGCGTGGTGGCGCCGGCTGTGGACCCGGCCGCTGATGTCACTCCGGCTCTTGACGTCATTCCGGACCGCCTTCGGGCAGCAGACCGCCGCCGTCGGCGCCGTCCGCGCCCGCCGGTGCATCAGTGTCGTGCCACAGGCGCGGGCCGCCGTGCCGCAGCCGCAGGAGGAAGCCCATCGCGCCGGCGGTGCCGGTGCCGTACGAGGCGGAGGTGCCGGTCGCCGTTTCATCTGCGGGCACCAGACGGCCGTTGACGACCGCGCTGCGGGCGGCGAGCAGCCGGGCGTGCTCCTCGGCCATGGCCCGGTAGGAAGGGCCGTCCGGGGTGCGGCTGCTGCCGTTGGGGCGCTGTCCGTCCGAGCTGTTTCCGTTCGGCCTGTGCCCGTTCAGGTGCTGGGCGAGGTCGAGCAGGAACTCGCCGTTCCCGGCCAGGCCGTGGCACACCGCGGTGCCCGAGTGCCAGCGGACCCGGTCGACCGCGACCGCGGCCTCCTCCGCGAGTTCCCGGAAGGCGTCGTCGCCGGTGGTCTGCCACAGGCGGATCAGGAAGGTCCCCGCCCCGGACGAGCCGCTGCACCAGTGCGGCAGCCGCACCTGCGGGGGGTCGGTCGGGCCCTGGGACCACCAGGCGGCCCCGCCGGACCGGCGGGCCGTCCGTTGCAGGGTGCGCCCGGCCCGCACCGCCGTGTCCAGATAGGCCTGACGGTCCGTCGCCTTCCCGGCGGCGAGCAGGAACGAGCCGATCCCGGCCACCCCGTGGGCGAATCCCAGGTGGACCGCCCCCGCGAGTTTCGAGTCGAAGTCAGTCGGGACCGGCCACAGGACCAGGCCGTTCGACTCCCGGGCCGCCGCGAGCAGGCCGTCCGCGCACGCCGTCACCCGCTGCCGGAACCGGTCGTCGCCGGTCAGCCGCCACATGCGCAGTTGCGTCAGCCCCGCGCCGGCCGCCCCGTGGCAGATGTCTGGGTTGGGCCAGCGGACCGGCACCCGCAGTGCCAGCTCCACCGCGTACGTCCCCAGCGTTTCGTCGCCGAGCGCCCTGGCCGCTTCGGCCAGCGCCCAGGCGGTGCCGGAACGGCCGAAGTACAGGCCGGGAAGGATGTTCGGCTCCGCCTTGATCCGCCGCTGCAGCCACTCGGCCGCCTCGCCGACGGCCTCGTGCAGCCCGAACCTGAGCCGGGGCGCGACCGTGCGGGTGTTCGCGGCGCGGGCCAGGACGCCGAGCACTCCGGCCGCGCCGTACTGCACCGCGCAGGGATCCATCGCCGCCGCCCCGGCCGTCGCCGACCACAGCCGGTCGGCCCGGTGCGGGGTCATCGTCGCGGCCAGGTGCGCCAGACCGTCTTCAAGCAGCCGGTCCACCCGGGGTGCGGGCCCGGTGGCCTCGGCGGTGCGCCCGCAGCGGCAGCGCTGCCCGTGCCCGCCGGGTTCGTCACCGTGCCCCGGATGCGACCTGGCGCTGTCCCGCGGTCGCACGCCTGGTCCGCGCAGGCGCCCGGCGCTGTCGACGTGCGACGCGAGGCGGTCCAGACTCCACCGCGCGGCGGGGTCGTCGTGCAGCAGTCCACGGACGGCGGGGGCGAGGATGCGGGCGGTCTCCCCGTGCCGTGCCGCCAACTCCAGCCAGCCGTCGAGGCGTTCGACACTCGACCGGCGGTGCGACCCGGCGTGGATCTCGTCCGTACGGCTTTCGGTGTCCGGCGGCAGCGCCGGGTCGGAGCCGGTGGCCAGCAGGAAGAGCAGCCCGCCGAGGCTGTACAGGTCGGCTGCGAACTCAGCGGTCACCCCCTGCGCCTGCTCGGGCGCCCGGTAGCCGGGTGTCCCGGCGGCCCCGGCCACCGTGCCGACGTCGGCGGCCAGTTCCAGGTCGACCAGGCGGAGCGAACCGTCGGGCGTCACCATCACATTGGTCGGCGACAGGTCCCGCAGGACCAGCCCCTCCCCGTGCACCGTCCGCAGGACGGAGAGCAGTCCGGAGACGATGCCCCGGGCCTCCTCCCACGGGACGTCGGGCAGGCCTTCGCCGACCCGCTGTGCGACCCAGCCGCGCAACGGCCCGCCCGGTATGCGTTCCTGCGCGAGGAACAGGGTGTCGGCCTGCTGGACCAGGGCCACCGGACGCGGCGTCAGTCCGGTGCCCGCCAACCGTTCGAGGAGGTCCGACTCGTGCTGGAGCGCCTCGCGGGAGTCCCGCCCGGAGCGGTCCACTTCGATGTACGCGCGGCCCTGCTTGACCACGACCTCGGTCCCGGTCCGCGTGTCGGTGCCCAGGAACACGCCACCCTTGGCGGAGTGCCGGATCGCGGTGGTGACCGCGAAGCGCCCGGCGACGAGGACGCCCCTGGGCGCGGGGTCCTTCCGTACGGCCGGCCTGTCGGTGTTCGTCCCGGCGACCGCGGCCGGGTTCGCTCCCGTGGCCGCGGCGAGCGGGTCAGGTGCCCACGGCGGCGGGGTGAACCAGGCCTGCCGGACATCTTCGGAGAGGGTGCCGTCCGGCGCGGCGAGCACCGCGCGGTAGGCACCGTCGTTGCCGAGCTGGGAGCGGCGGGCGAAACCGCCGTACCGGTAGTGCACGATGCTGCCGGGCCGCACCGGCTTGTCGGACAGGACCGAAGGACCGAGCAGCCCGCGGGTGGCCAGGTCGAGTGCGGCGGCCAGTTCCAGGAACTGCGCGTCACCGTCCGGGTAGACCGTGACGAACTTGCCCGACGAAGCGCGGTCGGCTTCCCGGGAGTTGAGCATCCGCAGCCGAGCTGCGTCGGCGGCGAACTTGAACGTCACGCCGCGCGGCACCAGGACCCGGCACAGTCGGTCGAGGACCGTCGCCGCGCCGTCGACCGTGGACGACACGTGGAGCTTCCACCCCTGGGCGAGGGGGGTGTGCCCGGCCTGCCGGACGGTGCACCACATGTCGTCCACCACGAGCTCCCAGGGGCCGGCGGCGGCCCCCGCGACGGTCACGACCGCGCCGTGCGGTGCGGTCGTGGCGACAGCTCCGGCCGCGGGGCCCTTACGGCTTGCCGTGGCCGCCCCCAGCCCGGCGCGGGCCTCCCCGTGCCCCGCCGCGCCGCCCGTCCTGTCGTCGTCTTGGTGTGCCGTTCGCGCCCGGTCCGTGAAATCGCGACCCGGCTTCGGGTCGGTGAAGACCCGAACCCGGTCCACATAGGAACCGCCGCCCCGCCCGTGGACCGTTGTCGACGACAAGACCCGAACCCCCCTCGATCCCCGCTACCCCGCGGCCACCCGGTTCATGGAGCAACCGGGTGGTCCCGCGAATTGCCTTATGCGCTTTGGGAGTTCGCCCAATTGCGCATCGGCTTGACGGGAACGACCGTACGTACCGTCACGGGTCCCACTCAATGAGTTCGGGAACTGTTCACTCGTACGGGTGAAGTTGATCGAAAGGTGCGTGACCTTGACCCTCGCCTGCTCTTTAAGCAGTGTTTTTCGCGGATCCCCGCATCGGCGAACGGTGTTGCGACTCTCACTCTTCCAGTTCCTGCGCGAGGATCGCCGCCTGCACCCGGCTCCGCAGGCCCAGCTTGGCCAGAATCCGGCTGACGTGCGTCTTCGCGGTCGCCTCGGCCATGCCCAGGCGGTCGGCGAGATCCTGGTTCGACAGGCCCCGACCCAGGCAGAGCAGCACGTCGCGCTCACGCGGCGTCAGCGCGGCCATCGACTCCGCGGGGACCTCGGGCACGGTGGCGCGGGGCGCGGCGGCGAAGGTGGCGAGCAGCCGCCGGGTCACCTCGGGGGCGATGAAACCATCGCCCCGCGCGACCAGGCGCACGGCCTCCACCAGCCGGTCGGCCTCCACGGTCTTCAGCAGGAACCCGGCGGCTCCGGCCCGCAGCGCGCCGAACACGTACTCGTCCACGTCGAAAGTGGTGAGGACCAGCACGTCGATGCCCTCGGCTGCCAGGGCCCGGGTGGCCGAAATGCCGTCAAGGCGCGGCATCCGGACATCCATCAGCACCACGTCGGGGCGCAGCGCGCGGGCCAGCTCCAGGGCTCGTTCGCCGTCCCCGGCCTCGCCGATCACCTCGATGCCGTCGGCGGCCCCGAGGATCAGGACGAGCCCGGCGCGTACGGCCGGCTGGTCCTCGACGACCAGGATTCGGAGGGTGCTCATGAATTCCCTGTCTTCTTGCGGGGGTTCCTTGTCTTCGCAGTCCGGGGTGTTGCCTTTGCGGGCGATTCTGCTGTCCTCGCGGGCGGATTCGCCCGGCCGGTGTCCGTACGGGTGTCCGACTCCGTACGGACGTCCGGCGGCCGGCAGGGCAGTTCGGCACGGACGTGCCACCGCCCCGCGCGCGGGCCGGCCTCGAACACCCCGCCGAGCAGGGAGACCCGCTCGGCCATGCCGACCAGCCCCGCCCTGGCTCCGGGCAGGGCCGTGGCAGTGCCGGGCTCAAGCCCGTTGGAGGCGGTGATCACGACGCTGTCCGGCCGATAGTCGATCCGTACGGTCAACTTCTTCGGCGCGGCGTGCTTGAGGGCGTTGGTCAGGGTCTCCTGCACGATCCTGTACGCCGCCAGGTCCACCGGTGTGGGGACTTCGTACGGTTTGCCGGAAGTCTCCAGACCCACGCTCAGTCCGGCCCCACGCGCCCGGTCCGCAAGGCGCCCGGCCTCGGCCAGACCCGGCAGGACGTCTCCCGTGCCGCCGTCCAGGCCGTCGGGGGAGCGCAGCAGGCCGATCATGCCGCGCATCTCGTTGAGCCCCTGCACGCTGCTCTCCCGGATGACCGCCAAGGCTTCGCGCAGGGCTTCGCGGTCCAGGTGCTTCACCGCGAGCGCGGCGGCCGACTGGACGGCTACCGCGCTGAGGTGGTTGGCGACTACGTCGTGCAACTCCCGGGCCATCCGGGCGCGTTCGGCCGCGACCGCGGCCAGATGGTCGAGTTCGGCCAGTCTGGCGGTCTGGATGGCGCGCTGGCGTTCGACCTCGGCGCGTTCACGGTGTTCGCGTACGGAGAAACCCGTGAGCACGGGGAGGAGCGTCACCGTACCCAAGGAGACCGCCGTCGTCGCGGTGGCCTTGGCTTCACGGGTGATCGCCAGGACGGCTGCGGCCGTCAGGACGACGGTGGCGATGTTGGACACGAACAACCAGTCGCCGAGACGTCGGCGGCCGTGCGCGGTCGCCGCGTACAGCACGTCGGTCCAGGTGAGGACCACGCCGAGCGAAGGTCCCAGGGCGATGTCCCAGCCCAGGGCGACGATGCCGATCGCCAGGCACAGTCCCGGGGCGGTGGTGCGGCGCAGCTCAGCGGCGATGATGAGTAGTAGCGGCAGTAGGCGGACGGGCATCGCCGGGTCCCAGGACGGGGCCCAGGTGGTGTACGCGCCGACACCGGTCAGCAACAGGCCGAGGGCCAGCGCCAGGGCGGCGGCGCGCCACTCGTCGCGGGTGGGGGAGGACCAGTGGTTCACAGGCCCATCCCAGCACTGATCACGGGGCAGCGCGTACACCGAAGGTTGTACGTCTGTGTCACTTGACGGGGAAGCGGATTCCGCCGTCGAGCCGGATGACCTCGGCGTTCATGTAGCTGTTCGTCAGCAGCTCGTACGCCATCGACGCGAATTCGTCGGCGACGCCCATCCGCTTCGGGAACAGGACCTGCTTGCCCAGGCCCTCCTTGATCTGCTCGGGGGCCATTGAGAACAGCGCCGTGTCCATGGTGCCGGGGGCGATGGTGTTGACCCGTACGCCGATCGCGGACAGGTCGCGGGCCACCGGCAGGGTCATGCCGACGACGGCGCCCTTGGAGGCGCTGTACGCGGCCTGGCCGACCTGGCCGTCGAACGCGGCGGCCGAGGCGGTCAGCACGATCGCGCCGCGCTCACCGTCGGCCTGCGGCTCGGTCTTGGCCATCTCCACAGCGGCCAGGCGGATCGCGTTGAAGGTGCCGACCAGGTTGAGCTTCAGGATGAACTCGAAGGCGCCCAGCGGGTGCGGGGTGCCGTCCCGGTTGAGCGTCCGCATGCCGAGCCCGGTGCCCGCGCAGGCGACCACGGCGCGCAGCGGGGCGGCGCTCGCGGCGGCCTGCACGGCTGCGGCGACCTGCGCCTCGTCGGTCACGTCGGTGGCGGCGAAGATCCCGCCGAGCTCGTCGGCGACGGCCTTGCCGCGCTCGGCGTTCTTGTCCGCGATGACGACGGTGGCGCCGGCTGCGGCGAGGCGGCGGGCGGTGGCCTCGCCGAGCCCGGACGCACCACCGGTGATGAGTGCGGAGGATCCGTTCAGATCGAGCATGGGACGTACTCCTTCGTCGGCGTGCTCATTGACTGAAGCAAGCTATTCGAAAAAGGTGACGGTGCGCCATGCCCGTTGGTGGGGACGGACGCGGATCACACCGAGGGACGGCGGCAGCCTCCGCCCACCGGTCCGTCACCACTGTGATCGCCGACCCCTCACCGGTCCGTCACCACCGTGATGGCCGACCCCTTCGGTACCTTCGTCCCCGCCCTGGGCGACTGCGAGAAGACGAAGTCCCGGCTCCGCACCCTTCCGCCGTGCTCGTCCACCAGGCTCAGCCCGGCCCCGGAGGCGGCGTCATTCGCCTCGTCACCGTCCAGGTAGGTCACGTTCGGCACCGTCGCCGTGTCCTGCTCGGGCTTCGCCTTCGCGACGAGCACCGCCACGGCCGACCCGGCCGCCACCTTCGCCCCCGCACCCGGTTCAGTGCGGACCACAGTGCCCGGGGCCATGTCCGACCGCTCCTCCGTACGCTGCACCGCCCGCAGACCGGCCTGCGCCAGCAGCGCCTGGGCCTCCGGGAACTGCTTCCCGGCCAGCGGCGGCACCGTCGCCTGCTGTGCGTCCGCGGACTTCGACGGAGTCGCCGACGGACCGGTGGACACCCGCACCTTCACCGACGCCCCGCGCGCCACCTGCGACCCGGACTTCGGGTCCGTGCTGATGACCGTCCCCTTCGGAGCGGTGCCCGCGGCCTGCACCACCTGCGGCTTCAGCCCCGCGTCGCGCAGCAGGGCCAGCGCCTCCGCCTCGACCATCCCGGTCGCATCGGGCACGGCGACCTTCTTCGCCGAGGAACTGCCGCTCGGCTTCGCGGAGTCGGACGACGCCCCGCCGGCGGACTCGTTCGCCACCGGCACGTTGCTCGCCGGACCGCTCCCGGTGGCGCTCGGGGACGCGGCCCGGGAACTGATCGGCGCCGGTGCCGCGCGGTCCCCGTCGCCGCCGGACGAACCCAGAGCGAGGACACCCGCGACCACCAGGGCGACCGCCACCACCGCAGCGGCGGCGGCGACGGGTATTCGACGGCTGCGCCGTGCGCGGTCGGCCCCGTGGCCTGCTCCGTGGCCCGATCGGTGCTCCGCTCCGTGACCGGCCCCGGACGCGGCCCCGGCCCCGGACGCGGCCCCGGCCCCGGACGCGGCCCCGGCCCCGGCGAGCGGGTACGCCGCAGGGAGCACGGAGCCCGCCGGCGGCTCGACGGACACCGAGACTCCAGCGGCGACCCGGCGGTCCCGCAGCGACACCAGGCGCATCGGCAGCACATGCCCGCCCGGCTGCTCCGCCCGCTGGTCCTGCGACTGCTCCGAGAACAGCCCGCGGACGCCCATGATCTGGGTGTCCGTGTCGATCGGCACGGTGTACCGCAGGACCCACAGGCGCTCCTCACCCGGGTCCAGGGGACCGTCGCGCTCCTCCTGGACGGTGATCCGCTCCACCACCGTGCGGGGCAGCTCCAGCGCGAAGCCGTCGGGCACTTGACCCGAGTTGCGCACAGTCAAGTGGATGATGACCGTCGCACCGGGCAGTGCGGAGATCCGGTCCGGATCGACGTACAACTGCACCGCGCACAGCGGATCGCCGGTCTGCTGACCGCGCAGATCGGCCCCGCAGCCCGCCCCCGGGCAGTATTCGACCTCGTACGGACTCTCGGTGCCGCACAGTCGGCAGTGCGTCATGACGACCTTTCCCCTGGTTGCATGGCGCCCTATGCAACCAGCACGGCAGCCGTGAGCACAGGCACCGGTCGGGTTTTCTCGAAAAGAGAGCCGATCACGTAATCTCACACAGTGCCCCAGCTCCATACCGTCCTCGCCCACCTCCACCGGCTGTACGACCCCTCCTGGGCCGAATCCTGGGACGCGGTCGGCCTGGTCTGCGGTGACCCCGCAGCCGAAGTCCGCAAGGTGGTGTTCGCCGTCGACCCGGTCCAGGCCGTCGCCGACGAAGCGCTCGCCTGGGGCGCGGACCTGCTGGTCACCCACCACCCGCTGTACCTGCGCGGGACCACCACGGTCGCGGCCGACACCTTCAAGGGCCGCGTCGTCCACACACTCATCGCCGGCGGCTGCGCTCTGAACGTCGCGCACACAAACGCCGACCGGGCCCACCCCGGCGTTTCCGACGCGCTCGCCGCAGCCGTCGGCGTCACCGTGACCGGCCCGCTCGAAGCCGCCGCGGACGACCTCGAAGGCCGCCGCGGCGCGGGGCGGATCGGGACCCTCGCGGCACCGATGACCCTGCGCGACTTCGCGGCACAGGCCGCCAAGGGCCTTCCGGCAACCGCGGCCGGGCTGCGCATCGCGGGCGATCCGGACCGTACGGTCCGGACGGTCGCGGTCTGCGGTGGCTCCGGGGACAGCCTGTTCGCCGAGGCCCGGCGGGCCGGTGCCGACGTCTACCTGACCGCGGATCTGCGGCACCACCCGGCCTCGGAAGCGGTCGAAGCGGGCGGCCCCGCACTGGTCGACGCCGCACACTGGGCCACCGAGTGGCCCTGGCTCGACTACGCGGCAGCGGCACTGGGCGATTCGCTGGCCGCAGTCGGGGATAACGTGGAGACGTACGTCTCGCGGCTGGTCACCGACCCGTGGACGTTCCACACCGCGTCCGGCACCGGCTGAACACGTTCCGGACCACCTGCGGAGCCGAAGAAACGCACTAACCGAAGAACCGAAGAGCCGAAGAGCCGAAGAACCGAAGAACCGCAAGAAACGCAAGAAACGCACGGACCGAAGAAGCGCAAGAACACCAAAAACGCATGAACACCAAAAACTCTGAAAACAGGAGAACACCCTGAACGCCGCGCCCGCCGACCAGCTCCGTCTGCTCGACCTGCAGGCCCTCGACTCGCGTCTGGCCCAGCTCGACCACAAGCACCGCACGCTCCCGGAGAACGCCGAGATCGACAAGCTCACGGCCCGGCTGAAGACCGTGCGCGACCTGGTCGTCGCGGCTCAGACGCAGGACAGTGACACGGCCCGCGAGCAGTCCAAGGCCGAGCTGGACGTCGAGCAGGTCCGCGTCCGCACCCGCCGCGACCAGGAGCACCTGGACGCGGGCCGGATCACCAACCCCAAAGAGTTGGAGAACCTCCAGCACGAGATCGCCTCCCTGGGCCGCCGGCAGAGCGCGCTCGAGGACGTCGAGCTCGAAGTGATGGAGCGCCGCGAGGGCATCGCGGCCCGGCTCGTCGAGCTGAACGCCGAGCGCGACGCCGCCCAGGCCGAGGTCACCGCCGCCACCGCGCGCCGGGAGGTCTCTACGGAGCAGATCGCTGAGGAGGAGGCCGCCGTCGAGAAGAAGCGCGAGATCCTCGCCGCCGCGATCCCGGCCGACCTGCTGAAGCTGTACGAGAAGGTCCGCGCGCAGTCGCACGGCGTCGGCGCGGCAGCGCTTTACCAGCGCCGTTGCGAGGGCTGCCGCCTCGAGTTCGGCATCACCGACATCAATGTGATCCGGGCCGCCGCCAAGGACGAGATCATCCGCTGTGAGAACTGCCGTCGGATCCTCGTCCGCACCGCAGAGTCGGGCCTGTGACGAGACTGGTCGTCGAAGCCGACGGCGGATCCCGGGGCAACCCGGGCCCGGCGGCGTACGGTGCGCTCGTCCGTGACGCGGACACCGGCGAACTCCTGTGGGAGGGCGCCGAGCACATCGGTGTGGCGACCAACAACGTCGCGGAGTACCGCGGAGTGCTCGCCGGGCTGACCGCGGCCCTGGAGCTCAACCCGCAGGCCGAGATCGAGGTACGGGCTGACTCCAAGCTCGTCGTCGAGCAGATGAGTGGCCGCTGGAAGATCAAGCACGTCGACATGCAGGACCTGGCCGCCCGGATCCGGACCCTGCCGTCCGCGAACGTCCGCTACACCTGGGTTCCGCGTGAGCAGAACAAGCACGCGGACCGGCTGGCCAACGAGGCCATGGACGCCGCCGCCAGGGGCGAGGCCTGGCAGGCCAGGCCCAACCTCGTAGCGGTTGAGCCGACCACGGAGCAGATGCCGTCGGGATTCACCACGGCCGGGACGGCCACGGAGCAGATGCAGTCAGGCCCCACCACGGCCGGGACGGCCACGGACCGGATGCAGTCAGGCCCCACCACGACTGCGTCGGTCACGGACCGGATGTCACCCGGGTTCACCACGATCGTGCCGGCCACGGACGTCAGCCAGATCACGCCCAGGCACGTGCCGGCGACGAACCCGTTCACGCCGAAGACCGCGCCGGCCCCGCCGGAGGCCGACAAGGTCCCCGGGCGGCCGAAGTCCGTCGGCTGGGGACCCGACCTGGGCACTCCCACGTCGCTGGTCCTGCTCCGGCACGGCGAGACCGCGCTGACCCCGCAGAAGCGCTTCTCCGGCGTCGGCGCGGACCCGGAGCTGTCCGAGAAGGGCCTGTGGCAGGCCCGTCGGGCCGCCGAGGCCATCGGGAAGCGCGGCGGCATCCAGGCGATCGTCAGTTCGCCGCTGGCCCGCTGCCGGCAGACCGCGCAGGCGGTGGCCGAACGCCTCAACCTCGACGTACGGATCGAAGAGGGCTTCAAGGAGACCGACTTCGGCGCGTGGGAGGGCTTGACCTTCGGCGAGGCGAACGAGCGGTTCCCGGCTGAGATGAAGGCCTGGCTGTCCGACCCCGAGGTCGCCCCGCCCGGCGGGGAGAGTTTCATCCAGGTCGCCGCCCGGGTGCAGGTCGCCCGGGACAAGCTCCTGGCCCGCTACCCCGGGAAGACTGTCCTGGTCGTCACGCACGTGACGCCGGTCAAGACGCTCGTACGGCTCGCCCTGGACGCCCCCGCGCAGAGCATGTTCCGGATGGAACTGTCCGCGGCGGCGATCACGGCGGTGCAGTGCTGGGCCGACGGCAACGCTTCGCTGCGGGTCTTCAACGACACGTCGCACCTGCGGGGCTGAGCACGGCACCGCGCCTGCGGAGCTGAGCACGACACCGCGCCTGCGGAGCTGAGCACGACACCCGGAACAACAGGTTCCCCGGGTGTCCCACCGGACAGACAGTCCGATGGGACACCCGGGGATCCTTTGTTTTCACGGTTTTTCACTCCGTCGCGTCGTTCACACGCGTCGGGTCGTCACACCATCGGGACGATCACGTCGAGCGACCAGGCCACCCCGGCCTTCGACGGTTCCTTCACCTCGACCGCCCACCCCAGGCCGCGCAGTACGTCCACCAGCTCCGCCGGGCCCGCCGGATCCGCGCCCGCCTCAAGCAGTGCCCGGACGATCCGGCCCTTCGTCGCCTTGTTGAAGTGACTCACCACCGACCGTTTCACCACCCCGTCGGCCACGGTCTCGTGCAGCACCCGGACCGTCGCCGTCCGCGACGCGACATCCCCGCTTATGCGCCAGGCCGGTGCGTACGCCGACGACCTCAGATCCAGGACCAGGCCCTCCCCGGCGACCGCAGGGAGGACCTCGGTCAGCACGGAGCGCCACAACGCGGCCAGCGTGCCGAGTCCGGGCAGCCGCACACCCATCGAACAGCGGTACGGGGGAACCCGGTCGGTGATCCGCAGCACGCCCCACAACCCGGAGAACACCAGCAGGCTCCGCGCCGCACGCTCCTTCGCCGCGGCGTCCAGCGTCTCCAGGCCGAGTGCGTCGTACAGCACTCCCGTGTACAGCTGCGCCGCCGGAAGCGTGGCCGACTCGTACAGTTCCAGGTCCTTCAACACCTCGCCGCGCAGCTTCGGACCCAGGCCGAGCACTTCGAGGGCCTTGTCCTCCGAGCCCTCACACAGGGCGATCAGCGAACCGGACACCTCCCGGCGGGTCGCCGTCAACGCGGGCAGCGACAGCCCGGCCAGATCGAGTACGGGGCCGCTCCCGGCGGCGGCCTTCCCCTCCGACGGCGGCAGAAGTACGAGCACGGAAGGGACTCCTCAGAAGTTCAGGACGACAACAGACGCAGGCCGCGCAGCAGGTCGAAAGACCAGGACGACGGCGGTACGGAAGCCAACCTACCGACCCGCGGATGGCCTCCCTGACGACCGGGGGCACGACCGGGAGCACGACTGGGGGCACGACCGGGGACTCCACCGGGGTGCGGCCGGGGCGCGACCGCCGTGCAGCGCAATGCGCGCAAATACTGCACACCGGCGGCGAACCTGCCTAATCTCGATGCGTGCCCCGCCGCCAGATCCACCTCAAGGCCGCCGACGGCAACCGGCTGCGCGCCGCTTTCACCGCGCTGCGCACCGACCTCGGCCTGCCTGTCGCATTCACACCCGAGGTCCTCGCTGAGGCCGAGTCAGCCGCGAAGAACCCGCGACTGCCGGACCGCGACGCGACGGACATCCCCTTCTTCACCGTCGACCCGGCCGGCTCGATGGACCTGGACCAAGCCATGCACCTCGAACGCCGGGGGAGCGGCTACCGCGTGCACTACGCCATCGCCGACGTCGCCGCGTTCGTCGACCCCGACGGTGAGATCGACACCGAGTCGCACCGCCGCGTCGAGACGCTCTACCTCCCCGACGGACGCATCCCCCTCCACCCGCCGGCCCTCTCCGAAGGCGCCGCCAGCCTCCTGCCGGGCCACCGGGCCCCCGCCCTCCTGTGGACCCTCGACCTCGACGCCGACGGCGAACTCACCGGCACCGACGTGCACCGCGCCATGGTCCGCAGCCGCGCCCGCTTCGACTACTACGAAGTGCAGAAGTCGATCGAATCCGGCGCACCGGACTTCGCGCTGCTCAAGGACATCGGCCTGCTCCGCGAACTCCTCGAACGCGAACGTGGCGGCATCAGCCTGCCCATCCCCGAACAGGAGATCGCCGAGGACGGCGACACCTGGCGCCTGGAATACCGCTCACCCCTCACCTCGGAGGGCTGGAACGCCCAGATCTCCCTGCTCACCGGCATGGCCGCCGCCGACCTGATGGTCTACGCGGGCGTCGGCGTCCTGCGCACTCTGCCCGAAGCCCCCGCCAGCGCCCTGGAACGCCTGCGCAGAGTGGCCGCGGCCCTCGGCGTGGAGTGGCCCGACGGGGCCACGTACGGCGAGGTCATCCGCTCCCTGCACCCCGCCAACCCGCAGCACGCGGCCTTCCTGGAGGAATGCACCGCGCTCCTGCGCGGCGCCGGATACACCGCGTTCGACGCCGGAATCCCCGAGCAGACCGTGCACGCCGCGGTCGCCGACGAGTACACCCACGTCACGGCGCCGCTGCGCCGCCTCGTCGACCGGTACTCCGGAGAGGTCTGCCTCAGCCTCGTGGCCGGCACTGACGTGCCCGACTGGGTGCTGCGCAGACTGCACGGGCTGCCCAAGGAGATGGAGGCGGGCAGCAGGCGCGGCAACGAGGTCGAGCGCGGAGCGGTGGACCTGGTCGAGGCCATCGTCCTCGGCCCGTACATCGGCGCGGAGTTCGACGCGGTGGTCACCGACCTCAACAGTCGCGGCGACGGCGGCATCGTGATGCTGCGCGAGCCGGCCGTACGGGCGAAGTTCGAAGGTCAGGGGCTCAAGCTGGGCGCGCACGCCAGGGTCCGTCTGGTGAGCGCCGACGAGCAGACCAGGAAGGTCCTCTTCGCGCCCGCGTGAGTGCGGTGCCCTGACCAGTGTGCC
The DNA here is from genome assembly GCF_057291755.1 of Kitasatospora sp. UYEF31. Lineage (NCBI taxonomy): Bacteria > Bacillati > Actinomycetota > Actinomycetes > Kitasatosporales > Streptomycetaceae > Kitasatospora > Kitasatospora sp. UYEF31. Next base: position 4,684 of record NZ_JBXAWK010000070.1, on the reverse strand, counting down.
TTAAGCTGTACGAACGGCGGACGAGCCGGCCGGGCGACCGCGTCACCCCTCGTGAGAGGTGCCGAGGAACGTCCGGGCTCCACAGGGCAGGGTGATCGTTAACGGCGACCCGGGGTGACCCGCGGGACAGTGCCACAGAGAACAGACCGCCTCCGCCCCTCCCTCGGGAGGGTCGGCGGTAAGGGTGAAACGGTGGTGTAAGAGACCACCAGCACCCCAGGTGACTGGGGTGGCTAGGTAAACCCCACCCGGAGCAAGGTCAAAAGGGGAGTGCGTACGGAAACGTGCGCGGTCCCTGCGCGGACGATCGAGGGCGGCCCGCCCGAGTCCGCGGGTAGACCGCATGAGGCTGTCGGCAACGGCAGTCCTAGATGGATGGTCGCCTCTCCGGGCGCCGTAAGGCTCCCGGACGACAAAACCCGGCGTATAAGGCCGACTCGTCCGTCGGCTAGCTAGCAAGAAGCCCCTGATCTGCGAATGCGCAGGTCAGGGGCTTCTTTTGTTGCTTTGAGGTGGCAGCTCGATCCCGGGTTGCTTCGGTCTTTTTCGGGGTGTTTCCCGGTGTCGTGTGTCGATTGTGTGGCGGTGGCGGTGGTGCTTCAGCCACTCAGGTTCGCCAACAACGCGGCGAACGGATCGGCCGGTGTTTCGATAGACCGCACAGGCGTAGGAATGTCGGCTTTCTTAGTTCGCACGGGCTCCGGTGCGGGAGCCGGAGGAAGGAGCTCAGGGGCCTTCTCAACGGTCGGCCGGTAGTCGTCCATGCGCAGGACCTTGGATGGTTCGGGACGGGCTTCCAGCGTGGGTGATTCCTCCGCGAGGGTGAAGACCGTGGCCGGTCGACCCTTGCCTTTCTCCTGCGTGATGGTGATGCCTTCCAACGCCTTGACCTCAGCGGCGGTGGCCGACACATAGGGCAGAATTTGAGAGGACGTCGCCCGGCCCCCATGGAGGACGATGCGGGCGCGCACCCTGTCCTCAAGTGAGACCGGCACACGGGCCTTGGCGGGCTTCCCGGTGTTGGACGTCAACGCGACCACGGACGCTACCGAGTGGCGGACCATGGAGAACGCGGCGGACAGGCATTCCCGGTCGATCACCTCGGAGCGGGTGGACGCTGCCAGACAAGCAGCGACCCGGAGCGTCTGTTCGGCCGTGCGCTCGATGAACACGGCCTGATCCTCAGGAAGGGACGTGGTGAGGATGGAGCCGTACCGGCGGACGACCCACCACAGGTCCTGAGCATCTTCAGCGAGGGCGATGACCCGGCTCCCAGCGGTGGCCCAGCGGTAGGCGTGCGAGAGGTCCGTACCGTCGATCTCAGGCAGCTTCGTGCCGTTCCGGAGCATGGGCACAGAGCCCAGGAGCACGGGCATGATCCTGTTGTAACTCCCGCCTGCCGCTTCGGCCACACCCACATACCGAGTCCAGTCGGTTTCTGTGATGTGCGCGTGCATGACCAACGCGGGGTTCTCTACGGTCTGCTGCTCTTCTTTAGTGGTGTTGCGGAGCGTGGCTCCGTCCCAGGCCGCGCGAAGCTTGGCCGTGAACGAGGGATCACGCTTCACCCTGCGGAGAGTCTCCGACCACTCCTCCTCACAGACGAACGAGCGGACGTCCTCACCCGATTCGCTGAGAACCGTCTCTCCGTACTGCACCCACAGGTGGTTGACCAGCGACGCGCCTGAAGTCAGACCGGACACCGTGTGCGTGTCGAGGAACCGCCCGATGGCCGGGCGCATCACGTGATGAGCCGTCCGCAGGGCCGTCCCCTTCCCCTTACCGGTTCCGGCGCACAGTGCAGACCACAGAAGTACGGGCCTGCTGCTCCCGCGTGAGCTGACGCGGACCGCGCCACCGATGGCCGCGCTCCACATGCTCAGGGCCGTGATGTAAATGCCGATTGGGTCCGTCTCGGAGTGGGGAGCGACCCGGGCCACCGCTCGACCGATGGGACCGCAGAAACGAACTTCCCTGCTCATGCGGCTACTTCCTCGTACTGGTCATGTGCGGGAGTGGTGGCAAGCTCACGGCCACCGTGGACGACGTAGGCCCGGTGATGCCTACGGGTTGGACGGTTGAACAGCAGGACGTCAGAGCCGTCCGCAGGAAAGACGCTGTACGGGTAGCCCGGACGGAGTTCGTGTTCCACCACCACACCGGTCCGGGTCCGTCCGTCCTGCCGCCACTCCACCCACGTGCCCGGGGAGTAGTCGGTCTTCCGGTACCTCATGTCCCGGGTGGACTTGAAGCCGCGCCAGGTGGGCGTGTCCATCGGTGTCGGGTGCTGCCCACCGCCGGGGATGGTGACCGCACGCGCGGGAGCGGAAGTGCTGACAGGTTCGGGGGGGGGTGCGACGCTCAGGCCGCGTGCGCTTTTCCCGCAGCGTGCGCCAGGTCGAACGCGTGGGTCACCCGAATCGACAGACGACCGCGATCACTGACCGTGAAGCCGTTAGCCCGAGCCCACTGCCGAATCTCCGTAGACCGGTCCCGACCCGTAGCCGGTCGTCCCGCTGCCTCACGTATGGCCTGAGCGTCCTGCTTCACAGGGGTCGGAAGCGTGTCCCCACCACTCCAGTCGTTGGCGCGCACAGCGTCCCGGAAGCGTCCTGAGGACCGGGCGTCCAACACCGGGATGCCGTAGTCCCGGGCATCCCTGAGCTTGTGCGGGTTCCGGTCTCCACCCTCCCCGACCACGAACAGTGTCGTGGACGCGTCCGCACGCCCAACGATGCGGAACCCCGCGTTCTCCAGAGCCTCCACAGCACCCGCACGGCCATACCCGGGGACCTCACCGGCCAGCATCACGGACGGGGTCACCACAGGCTCAGCGGGAGCATGCCGCTCCACCTCATCGAGGGCAGGCAGCTCATCAAGGGTCACGTCGTCAGTAACCGACTCAGGCACGGCCACCGGCTCAGCAGCGGCCGGTGTGAACGCGGCCAGGAGGGCCGCAGAGGCGGCCTTGACGTGATCCGCACACAGGTCCATGGAGAGTCCGTCAGAGCCGATCACAGGCACGGTCATGGACGACACGGCCGGAACGTCTCCAGTCTCGTTCCGCTGGCATGGGTCACAAACCAACGCCTCAACGTAGGTAACCGTCACGTGCTCAATGGTCTTCAGCATGGAAACTCCTTGTGAAAGAAGGTTTCTTAGAAGGTCTCTGCGTGCGCTCCCGATCGACACTTTGGGGGTGGACCGTCATGCGCAGAACAGCGAATACGGATCACTTTTTACAGGACTCGCTGAAGAATGTCTAGCTGAACTGCAATTCCCACTACGGACAGCTAGGATAGCGCTCTCACCTGCATGTATGAACCCAGGGGGTAACGCATCTTGATTCGCCGAGAAGACCTATCGGGGATACTGTAACTCGATCGTGGACAGGTATGGCTAACTTGGCTCATTCTCAATTATCAACGCTCCGGACATGTCCACGGAAAGCCGATTCATGGAAAAAAGATGCTTTTAATTGCTGGCGAGCATTTCAGGAAGGCTGAGAATGTGATCCGAGTCTCACCTAAGGCATTCCTGTCGTGCAAATTAGAAACCGACACGTACAGCATGGCCGCTGCGCATCGCAATTAGCTATTCGCTCCGCCAAATGGATCACTCTCCGCACCAAGAAGGCCCGGCCGGCCTCGGCGCCCTGTAACGCGTCGTGTCTACTAATGCGGACAACCCTGTCCTGAAAGGGGTATGAAGTCGCAAAAATCCCTGCGTGGCATGGGGAAACGCGACGAGCTACCCGCGCAGGTCGAATCAGCCCGGTCCAGGGCACTCGTAGAAGTTTGTGCAAGTCGCTGGTGCCTTCGGGTGATCCGGCGCAAGCTCGTTCATGTCGATCGTCACCCGCGATGCTGGAGGACACCATGACGTTGCACAGGTTGGGCAAGGACCCGGAGAGCCCCAACAACGGTTCCCCCACCGTGTACTTGGACGACCTAACCGGGAACTACATCTTGCAGGGATGGCGCGTGCTGGACCCTGAGCGGCTGGCAGAGATGAACGTCCCCGAGCACGAGACCGTGATCGAGTTCCCGAGGCGCATGATGCAGTTCTTCCCGGAGGTGAACGGTGGCGAAGGCCCCCAAGTTTGAGGACCTGTTCCGCTCTGCGACTCGCAGCGCATACCACCTGGAGATGCGCGATGCCTACGGGCTGGATGACGACTACGCCGAGTGGGCGGCGGGGAACCGGTTCGATCCGGCGGAACGCTGGCCATGGTGGATTGAGCTCGTCTCAGCCTCGGTGGCCCGTGGAGTGGACGTAAGCCGGGCTCGTATCGTGTCCGAGCCAATCTCTCCGTACGTGCGCTATGAGTACGAGCTGACGACCAGCCACAACGTCAAGGCTGGAGAGTCCGTACGGTGGCTTCCCCGAAAGCAGGCATCCGGGCTGGCCCTGCCGGGTAACGATTTCTGGCTTTTCGACGGGTCGTCGGTCCTGTTCAACCACTTCGACGGAAACGGTGTGATGACCGGCGAGGAACTGACCACGTCGCCTGCTGTGGTTGCACTCTGCGCCTCGGCCTGGGCCGCTGTGTGGGAACACGCGACTCCCCATGAGGAGTACCGGCCGGTCTGAGAGTGCGGTATGTGACCTGATGCCCGTTTGACGCTTGGGGTTGGGAGAGGAGTCCTGGTCGGCGGGGCGGACTGGTGCTCAGGGTCGGGGC
>NZ_JBXAWK010000069.1:0-29828 GCF_057291755.1 Kitasatospora sp. UYEF31 | reverse complement strand
GGAGCGGGCACTGCGGGACGAGTACCACCGGGCGGCTTGACGGCCACAGAACGTGACCGTCAAGCCCCCGAAGGACTTATGAATCGCTGCACTAGTTCCGGGGCCGTGGTGGCATCGTGACCTGAAACGGTCGTTTGACGACAGGCACAGCTGATCGGAGTGTTCCTGGCCCGTAGGGTCAAGGGGGTTGGCTGCACGGCGATTCACCGCGGCTGCAGCGTCGGGTCCGGCCCGGCAGGGGTCATGGCTGCGTCAACTGCGAGGCAGTTTTCCCGACTGTTCAGTAGTGGATCGCCGCGCACGAAAGCAGTTCCGGCGGTGCTGACCGGTCTCAGCGGAACGCGGCGACGTTGCGGGCGGCCCAGTCGGCGAAGGGGCGCGGGGCGCGGCCGAGGACCCGCTGGACGTCCGGGCTGACGCGCAGCTCGGCCGGGCTCGGGGAACCGAGGATGTCCAGAGTGTCGTCGGCGAGCTCCGCTGGCATGCTCCGGGTCATGGCGGTCCTGGCCTCGTCGCGGGTGAGCTCGTGAAACCTCACGGGCGAGCCCAGTGCGGCGGCGATGGCCTCCGCCTGCTGGCGCGGAGTGATCACCTCCGGCCCGGTCAACTCGTAGACACCGCCGGTGTGCCGGTCATCCAGCAGGCAGGCCGCCGCGACCGCGGCGATGTCCGCCGGGTCGATGATCGGCACCCCGACGTCGCCGAAGGGCGCGGCGACGACCTGTTGCGCGCGGACGGACTCGGCCCACCACAGAGCGTTGGAGTCGAAGCCTCCCGGCCGCAGGATGGCCCACTCCAGGCCGGACTCCCGCAGCATGTCCTCCAGCGCGCGCATCGCTATCCGCGTCCGCCCGGAGGGCCTGGTCACCACGCCCAGCGTGGAGAGCAGGACGACCCGGCGGACCCCGCCGGCCACCGCTTCGCCGATGATGTCGGCAGGGTTGGCTCCTGTGGCGTGCAGGTCGCCGGACAGCAGCAGGAACAGCGCCTTCGCTCCGTCCAGCGCGGGCTTGAGGCTGGCTGGCTCGGCCAGGTCGGCCACCAGGTGGCGGACGCCGTTCGGCACCGCCGTCGTGTGCCGTGACACCGCCGTCACCTGCTCGCCCGCCTCGGCCAGCGCCTGCGTCAACGGCCGGCCGATATTTCCGGTGGCCCCGGTTACAACGATCATGTTCAGCTCCTTGTCAGATGTCCTCTGTGGCCTTGACGTTAGGAGCACGGACTAACTTTCGGTAAGGACATACCCTGAGGTAAGCTCATGACATGACGGAAAGCGTGCAGCGCAGACAGGCCGGGACGGGGGCGCGGTATGACGTGTTTCACACCGCCTGCCCCGCGCGCGATGTGGTCGACCATGTGACCAGCAGGTGGGGTGTCTGGGTGCTGATCTCCTTGCGGAGCAACAGCCTCCGGTTCTACGAGTTGCGCGAGAGCATCCAGGGCATCAGCGAGAAGATGCTCGCCCAGACTCTGCGCGCGCTGGTTCAGGACGGCCTGGTCTGGCGGGAGGTCGAGCCGACGACGCCGCCCCAGGTCACCTACGGGCTGACCGAGTTCGGCCAGGATGTCGGCGAGCCGCTGACGGAGCTGTTCGACCGGATCACACGGCGGCTGTCGGCGCACAGCGCGGGTTAGCGTGGAAGTGAAGTTTGCCCCGGGACCTGGACAGCTTTCTGCTACGCGGTGAGGGCGCGGTCCTGGCCGTACTGAACTTCACCTCCGCCTTCGGCCCTTCGGCGTGGACGGTCCCGTCGTGGTTTGCCTGTGCGGAGCGACATGGAATCGCACGTTTAGTGCAGTTCGTTGTATGGATAATGTGCCGATCAGCGAAGCCCGCACCCGGCTCGGCTACTACGTCGACCGGGCCCACCACGCCGAACCTGTGGCCATCGCCCAGCACGGCACCCTGACCGTCGTGATGGTCAACGCCGAGCGGTACGCCTCCCCGCTGTCCCTCGAAGACGCCGCCGACCTGGCCAAGGCCGAGGCCGTACGCGCCAGCCGCTCCGGCGGGTTCGTGTCGCAGACCGAGATGGCCACCCGCTTCGGACTGAACGTGGACGGTACGGCTCGGTGAGCTACGCGGTCGACTGGTCGGCCGAGGCGATGGACCAGCTCGCCGCACTGCACGGCACCGACACGCCGGATCTGCTGTGTACATCCACCGGCTCCTGGAAGATTTCCGTGATGCCGTGATAGAGCGTCACGCTGATCAGGCCAGCAGGATGCGTTTGCTTCGATGCCAGCGCCGAGATGACAGCCTGTCGCCCCATCACGGAAATCGTCCAAGAGCTCTTCAGCAGGTACGCGCCTTTGTACTTCAGGGAGTACACCGACAGTAGGTGCCTGGGTGATCTACAACGCGGCCCTGACGGCCGCGATCGTGAGTCGTGTCGTGGACGGCGAGATGACCTTGCCTTGGATCAGCTTCCCTCTCGGTGTCTGCCTTGCGCTGTTCTTCGCGGCGATGGCGGGTATCCCGCTCGGGATTGTGGTGGGCGGGCCGTCATCGCTTGTCCATGAGGCCGTGGGGGCGGTGGGATTCGCGCTCGGCGCGCTCTTCGGTAGCGTCGGGATCCCGTTGCTCCTGTGGTACTTCGATGTGATTCCGCCCCTGGAGGCATTCTCGTCGAGCTCGTGAGCACCGAGTCGGCGGGATCTCAGCAGGCAGGCCAAGCGCGGGTAGCTGTTCAGCGGGTGTGTGACCGCTTCAGTTCGCAGGCGCGAGGGCAGGCAGCAGCCACGGCCCGCCGGCCGACCCGCCCTACGCCCGCGCGACGACACCTCGTACCTGCTGGGACGGTGTGGCGCCGGGATATGCAGAAGAACTACCACGGTCTTACCAGCCCGGGGGTAAGTTCTCGCTCTCCCTCGGCGACCACCCCGACGCGTGGTTGAACAACAAGCTGGACAAGACGTTTCCGATCCACAACCCGCCGGACAGACCACTGCCGCCTCCTCCGCCTCCTCCGCTGCCCCGCACGCCCGGTTCCGTCCTCGACTGGGCGCCCACCACCCGGCCGGACACCCGGCCTGACTGGATGCCCGACTGGATGTGGGATTCGTACGGCTGAGGCAAACGACGAACGGATCTCGTCCTTCGACGACTCGCCACCGCCATTGCATAATAATGCGCAACGGCGCATACTCTTTCTATGTCTAAGGTTCTTACCTCCCTGCCCGTCGGCGAACGCGTCGGCATCGCCTTCTCCGGTGGCCTCGACACCTCCGTCGCGGTCGCGTGGATGCGCGACAAGGGTGCAGTCCCGTGCACCTACACCGCCGACATCGGCCAGTCCGACGAGCCCGACATCGGGTCGGTGCCTACCCGTGCGTCGGCGTACGGCGCCGAGATCGCGCGCCTGGTCGACTGCCGCGCGGCACTGGTCGAGGAGGGCCTGGCCGCGCTCACGTGCGGCGCGTTCCACATCCGCTCAGGCGGACGCCCCTACTTCAACACGACGCCGCTCGGCCGGGCTGTCACCGGCACCCTGCTGGTCCGGGCGATGCTCGAGGACGGCGTGCAGATCTGGGGCGACGGATCGACGTTCAAGGGCAATGACATCGAGCGGTTCTACCGCTACGGTCTGCTCGCGAACCCGCACCTGCGCATCTACAAGCCGTGGCTCGACGCGGACTTCGTCGCCGAGCTCGGCGGTCGCAAGGAGATGTCGGAGTGGCTGCTCGCCCACGACCTCCCCTACCGCGACAGCACTGAGAAGGCCTACTCCACCGACGCCAACATCTGGGGTGCCACCCACGAGGCCAAGGCGCTGGAGCATCTCGACACCGGCGTCGAGACCGTCGACCCGATCATGGGCGTGCGGTTCTGGGACCCCGAGGTCGAGATCGCCGCCGAGGACGTGACGATCGGCTTCGAGCAGGGCCGCCCGGTGACGATCAACGGCAAGGAGTTCGCCACCCCGGTCGACCTGGTGCTGGAGGCGAACGCCATCGGCGGTCGCCACGGCATGGGCATGTCCGACCAGATCGAGAACCGGGTGATCGAGGCCAAGAGCCGCGGCATCTACGAGGCCCCGGGCATGGCGCTGCTGCACGCTGTGTACGAGCGTCTGGTCAACGCGATCCACAACGAGGACACCCTCGCGCAGTACCACAACGAGGGCCGGCGACTCGGTCGTCTCATGTACGAAGGCCGCTGGCTCGACCCGCAGGCGCTGATGATCCGCGAGTCGCTGCAGCGCTGGGTGGGCACGGTGGTCACCGGAGAGGTGACTCTGCGGCTGCGACGCGGCGAGGACTACTCGATCGTGAACACCTCCGGCCCGGCGTTCAGCTACCACCCGGACAAGCTGTCCATGGAGCGCACCGCGGACTCAGCGTTCGGCCCGGTGGACCGGATCGGCCAGCTCACCATGCGCAACCTCGACATCGCCGACTCCCGCGCCAAGCTTGAGCAGTACGCCGATCTCGGCATCGTCGGCAATACACACGCGACGCTCATCGGTGCCGCCCAGGCGGCCTCGACGGGGCTGATCGGCGCGATGCCGCAGGGCGGCGCCGAGGTCATCGCCTCCCGCGGCACGGTCGAGGGCGACGACGACCAGATGCTCGACCGCGCCGCGATGGAGTCCGGCACTGACTGACCGGCACTGACTGACCGGCGCAGGACAGACAACGCGCAGGACAGACAACGCGCAGGACAGACAACGCGCAGGACAGACAAGGCGCGCAGTCGCAGGTGCAGTTCACTGTGGAATCCGCATTCCGCGGAACCGAGTGATGTCCGGAAGCCCGAAAGATCTTGTGGCATGATCCGCTGCGTAGTGCGCGAATGCATCGCGCAATAGCGGTAGACGTCGCAGCCAGTCGCTGCCCGCTCGTCGTGAAGCGGGCGGCGACTGCCATGATCTAAGGAGTGCGGAAATGGCTCTGTCCGAAACTGGGACTGGGACGCTGCACGAGCGGAGGATGTCTCGTTGGCGGATGGATCAACCGCCATTGCACACCGTGGATGCGGCTGCCGAATACATCGCCGACCTTGGTTTTGTCGTATTGTTCGGCGACGAAAAGGCCAGCTACCCTTCGCTGCGCGAGGCCGGCAGGGAGCCCGGCGCGCAGCTCCTTCCCGCAGGTTGGGGCGCGGATCTGGAGCGGGTGTGGACCTGGAAGGACGCACTGCCGACCGAGGGGCGAGCCTGGTGCGGGAGGTTCCTGGGCGGTCGACAGTCACTTTTGTCGCCGCAACTCCTGGGGATGCTCTATCCGCATTCGGGGCTACCCGAAGACTTTCTCACTGTACCCCTTTCGGGAGCAGCTAAAAAAGTCGCCCAGCACCTACTCCATGACGGTCCCACCTCAATGCGTCTGATTCGCAAGGTATTCGGGCTGGACAGCAAATCCGGGCAGCAGATTCTCAACGAACTCGGCCGGAGCCTCCTGGTTACCAATTACGGGACCGTGCAAGACGGTCCAGGGTGGGCTAGTTGTGTCATCGAGCTGACCAGTCGGGAATTCTTCGTAGATCATCCGACCGGGTGCGTTGCGGACAAACCGCAAGCCGCGTTGCGGTTCCTCGACACGATGGTCGAGGCGAGTCCAAGGGAACTCTCCCGGGCATTCCGCTGGCCGGTCAAGGATGCTGCGTCGGCCTTGGCCGACCTGGTTCAGCGGGAGCTTGCGGCAGTGGATGGCCGCGGCAACTTCAAGACCGCCTGAGGACGGCCCGTCTTTGACTGTGGCGCCTTCCCTGTTCTGAAAGTAACGCGCGCACGGTGCGGTATGCCCGTCAGCTGAGGGCGTCCGGCGACTGGGGGATTCGATTTCCAAATGATCACCGGGCTCCGTTGGCGCCATTCGACCTCAACTCCCTTTGCTGGGCGCCTCGTTGGGGTTGGATGCTCCGGTCAATTCGGGTGCGATGCCTGCGAACGCGGACATTCTCGGACCACGTAAATTCTGCGTGGATAGATCCCTTGACTGATTCTCAGATCGGTGTAGCGTCTGCCGCTATGAGATCAGCGGGGGCTGGCATCGGACTCCCCGGAGATCAGCGTGAGGCTGTCCTCCTGGTTGATCCGGTGATGACCGGCGAAGCATTCAAAGGCGCATGTCAGGCACGTGATCTGGCAGTCGCATCCATCTATACGATCTCTTCGGACGTGCTGTCCGACGTTGCCGAACGGCACCGCGATGGAGATGATCTCAGCCTGTATGCGCAATCGGTGGATGATCTCGCGCAGTGCTTGGGATGGCCCATTCGGGCAGTGGTGCCGGCGACGGAACCGGGAGTCTTCCTCGCCGACACTATGGCCGGGTTGCTCGGCTTGCCCGGCAACGATCCTGAGCGGGCGCTAGCCAGACGCGACAAGGCGGACATGCGGCGTCTTGCCGCCGCGGCGGGGATCGAGGTCCCCGAATTCGAGATCGTCTCCAAGCTCGACGATGTTCCCTCGGCCGCCGCGAAGATCGGCTATCCGCTGATCATCAAGCCCTCGACCGGGGCCGCAGCGCGGGATGTCCGACTTGTCGCTGAACCGGGGGCGCTCGGGGAGTCCCTTGTCGGACTCGGCCGGCAGGACCTGTTCGGCTCCGATATCAGCCGCTGGCTGGTTGAGGAATACGTCCGGGGCCGGGAACTTGCGGTCAACATGTTCTCGGTCGACGGGGTGCACCGTCTCATCGACATCTGGGAATACCGCCAGCCGGATGACGCCGACTACGACCAGCCGTACTGGGACCTCGTCCAGATCAGTCACGACGATCCGGACAGCCGTGCCGCCACGGAATTTGCCATGCGGGTGCTCGATGCCTTCGGGGTCCGGGTCGGACCCAGCCACACTGAAATCAAATGCACAGCCGACGGCATCCGCCTTATCGAAATCGGCAGCCGTCTGCCGGGTGCGTACATCCCTGAGCACTGGGCCAGGCACAGCTCCTTCAAGCCCTACGAGGAAACGCTCTCGGTGCTGCTTGGTGAGTCCCAGTCAGCAAAAGATCCCATGCCGGGCCAGGGGCATGTCGATTTTGACGCCACTCTCGGTATCTGTTGCATCCGCAACGATATTCGCTCTGGAACGCTCGGACGGATTCGCGGGCTGGCGCAGGTGGTGGAAATTCCAGGTGTGGACGCGGTCCACCTGGCCTGCCAGCCGGGTGACCACGTGCCACTCACCCGCGATCTGAATGCTGTAGTAGCCAAGGTCCTGGTGTACGGAATTGATGTGAAATCCGTTCTGACGACCCTGCAGACTGTTCGGTCGATCCTTGAAGTGGAGATCAATTAAATGGTCAATCTCATTCCCGGGAAATCGCTGATCAAATTCGACGAACAGTTCCCGATCTACAACTGGCTCTATCCGATGAAGGGGCAGGATCTGGACATCACCTCCCCTGACAAACTCTTCTCGAGCTTGGACATCACGCAGATCCGCGACCGGGCCCTCTACTTCCACATTCCGTTCTGTGAAACCATATGTACTTTCTGCACTCTCAACCGGGGGCTCGGGGCGCCTGGTGACGAGGCGATCGAGCTCTACGTCCAGGCGCTGATCCGGGAGATCCAGATCAAGGCCAGGTACGAGTCGGTCAGTGGCCGCCCGATAACGGCGATCTTCTTCGGCGGTGGCACCCCGACCACCCTCACGGCCAACCAGATCAGGCGGATCGGAAAGGAGATCCACGATCACTTCGACCTCTCAGCGCTCAAAGAGTTCACCTTCGAGATGGAGGTGAAGAGCATCGATGAGGAGAAGTGCGCGGCCATGCGGGACATCGGGGTCAACAAGGCCCGGTTCGGACTGCAGACCTTCGATCCCGTCTACCGCAAGCTGTTCAACATCACGGCCACTCTGGACCAGACGTATGAAGCTGCGGAACTGCTGCGCCGGTACTTCGACTACACCAGTTTCGACATCATCTACGGGATGCACGGGCAGACCATCGAGCAGCTCTCCCAGGAGATCCAGTCCGCGGTCGACCTCGGCACCGAGACCATCGAGTTCTACCCCATCACCAATGTCGTCACCCAGGCGTCCCTGCACCACGGATACGTCAAGAGTGGTCTTGAACCCCTGAGCTTCATGAACAAGATGTCGATGACCATCTACCTGAACCAGTACATCCGGGCCTCCGGTTTCCAGCAGCACAACGGAAACGGCTACCTCCGGATTCCCGAGGGTCAGCAGCCCGATCCCACATTCATATCGCGGGCCTACACCAACGTCTACAACAGTTTCTTCTGGGCGCACTGAGACGACGACCTGATCGGGTTCGGGAACTCGGCGATCTCGCAGAGTGGCGAATTCACGATTATGAACGATGAGAACCGGGCTACTTACACCCGGAATCTTCTGGACAATAACGACTTCAAGATCAATGTCACCCAGGCCGACGGAATCCCCTACGAGAAGGGGCTTGTCTTCAGGCTGCCCTACTTCGGCTGGGTGCCCAAGGACCGGCTCGACTGGGACCGGATTCCCGCAGAGTTCAAGGACAAGCTCGGCCGACTGATTGCCGAAGGACTTGTTGTTGAAGACCCCGACGAATTCCGGATCACCGAGCTCGGCTGGTACTGGTACGTCAACATGATGTACTACCTCTCCCCCGAGTCGGACCAGCGCATTCTCGATGATTTCATCGCCTTGAAGAGCCGCGTCTCCGGAATCACCGACGGCGAGCGCAGGATGACGCTTCCGTTGTCCCTTGCCTAACAGCATCCATTATCTGCACTGGCGCTGACGGGATTCCCATGTCTGAAACATTAAGAACCGCGTTCCGCGGTGGCGACTCCGCAAACAAAGAAGCAAACCGACTGCTCATCGCAGGAAGTCTGCTCAATGCCATCGCCTTCTTCTCCGCCGCGCCCTTCCTCACCCTCTACCTGGCAGATCACAGTGATCTGAGCATGCCGGTGATCGGGGCGGTCGTCGGCAGCATCGCGCTGGTCAGTTCAGTCGGCGGTGTGGCAGGCGGGATGCTGGTGGACCGGATAGGCGCGCTGGTCTGTATCCGCGCGGGCCTGTCCGTCTATATCGCTACCTATCTGCTCCTTGCTGTGGTGCGGAGCACTGCCGCGATCGTCGTTCTGGTGATGCTGATCGGGGTCGGCCGACTCCTGGTGGAGCCCGCGATGAAGAAGCTCCTGTCGCTGGCGGCCGGCGAGGGCGGGGGGATCTTCCGGCTCCGCTACGTCACGTTGTGTATCGGCGCGATCGTCGGTCCTGCCATTGGCGGTCTGCTCTACCTGGGCGGTGCGGTCTACCTCTTCGTCTGCCCTGCCTTGCTGTTCGGGGGGTATCTGCTCGTACTTGTGGCCCGAGGCGCGACGTTGTCCGCACTGGACACCGGACGATCCACTGCGGGGACAACCGAAAAACAGTCTGTGCGGGAATTGCTCCGAGACCGCCGCCTGCTGGCTGCGATCGGTGCCGGGGCGGTCATCTTCCTGGTCTTCTCACAGATCGACTCGATCATCCCGCTGTTCATCAAAGAGGAGAACGAGGACCACCCGGTGGTCTTCTTCGCTTCCGCCCTGATCGTCAACGCAGTGCTTGGAATAGCCCTGCAAGGACCTATCGAGTGGCTCGGCAAGAAGATGACAGACCGAACCCTGGTGGTCCTGGGCAGCGCGGCGTTCTCCGCAGGTCTACTCCTGTTCCTGGCAATGGGAGTCAGTCCGGTGTTCCTCTACGTAGGCATCGTCTTCTGGACCGTAGGCGAGGCGATCCTGCTGCCGATGCCGGACATCGCAGTTCACAAGATTGCGGAAGACGACCAGAAGGGCGCCTACTTCGGGCTCGCGGAACTGCGGTACCTCGGATTCTTTGTCGGTCCGGTGGTCGGCGGTGGTCTGCTCGCGGTGGGAGCCGCGGTGTACTTCATCACGATGGCCGTGGTCATCTTCGGCTGCGTTCCTCTTCTCTCCGGGTCAGGACAGCAAAACAAAGTCGAGGAGGTGCCGGCATGATCGTGGTGGTCAATCGGGTCCCCGCGGCCCTCACCCCGTTGGGTGACTGGCTGGCCGAGATCGTCGATCAAACAACGCTGGTCACAAGTACGGAAGCGGCAGACGGATACCAGGGTGTGTTTCCCGATCTGGTCGCGATCGATGACTACTCGACAGGATCGGGTGTGCAGCGGGCACTTGATGCCCTGTGCCGCGCCAACGATGTGACGCACATCGTGCACGTCACCGAGGAAGACGTCCTGCGGGCCGCCGCGGCAAGAGACGCGCACGGAATCCCGGGCCAGTCCCTGGCGCAGGCGCTGCCTTACCGCGACAAGCTGATGATGAAACAGCTGACGGTCCAGGCCGGTCTGCGCACGCCGGCCTTCTGTGCGCCGGAAGACCTGCACCAGGCCTTGGAGTTCGCGGCGGAGCACGGCTTTCCCGTAGTCATCAAGCCGCGTCTGGGGTTCGCCTCGACCGGAGTCCAGGTGGTCAGGTCCGCGGAACAACTTGCCGTGGAATTCGGCCAACGGGACTGCTCCGACGTCCTGTTGGAAGAATATATCTCCGGTCCGGTTTTCCACGTGGACGGAGTGTCCGAGCAGGGGGAGCTGGTCTACTGCTGCCCGTCCGGATACATCAACGACTGCCTCTCCTTCCAGGACAGCCTTCCGCTGGGGAGTGTCCAGCTGGACCCAGCCGACACGATGGCGGTGCGGTTGACGGCTTTCACCCGGGATGTTCTCGCTGCTTTTCCGCCCGGTGACCGCGATCCCTTCCATCTGGAAATAATGCAACGGGAGCGCGACGGGGAACTGTTCTTCTGTGAGATCGCTTGCCGCCTTGGTGGTGGGAGTATCCCGCAGGCGCTGACTTACCGGACAGGGGTGAACCCCGCGCGGGCGTGGATACGCCACCAGGCGGGCCTGCCTGACCCGGGTGACGATCTGATTGAACTCACCAAAGAGCTCTACGGGTTCGTACTGGTCCCGCCGAAGACGGGAACCCTGCTTGCCGTAGAGGTCCCGGAACTCCCTTCCTACATACGGGAGTTCACCGTCCGAAATGCGGTCCCGCGGGACTTCGGCGGGGCCTGCGCCAGCACCGACGCCGTCCTCAGCTTCGTTGCCGAGGGCAGTACGTCAGCACTGCTCGAACAACGTCTCGGCGAGTACGTCCTGGTCGCCGATGGCCTCATGAAATGGGTGTGAGAATGTGACGTATCTCTTTGCCGGAACCCACGTCTTCGCTGATATCTACGACGTGTCCGAGGAGAAGATAACGGACAACGATCTGATCATGCACGCGCTGAGAGTCGGGATCGCTAAGTCTGGCGCGACGATCTGCGGAGTCCAGACGAAAAAGTTCGAACCGAGCGGCCTCACGGCGGTTTTCCTGCTCTCAGAGTCACACGTCGCCGTTCATACGTACCCGGATATGCGCTCCCTGTTCATCGACACTTTCACCTGCGGTACGACGTGCAAACCCGAGCGGGTCGTGGACTCGGTCATAGAAATCCTCACCCCCGGAAACCACAGGACGAGCATTATCCAGCGCGGTGCGCCCATCGCCCCGTCACTGCCTCCTCGGCGCGTCGGGACCGGTGATCGGAGGGGGCCCGCGATCGGCATCGGAGCAGGACGCACGTTAGCGGAGATCTGAGCCCGGTCGGGGCCGTACCGGTTTGCAATTCCACGGTCCGGCCCCGGCCCTGTGCCCTATGTGGCGCGCCGAGGAGAAAAAAGTCATGGACACAGACCTCGCGGTGCCGGCCCAGCCGGTATCCGCACTCGATCCAGGAGTCATCGAAGTAGTACCCGCAGTCGGATACGAGGAGAGGGTGAACGATGATCTCCCCGTGGTCCTCAAGTGGTTGCGGGACTATATCAGTCGGCCCTCGCCCGGCATAGGACGAAAAGGCCCTGTCTGCCCCTTCGTCCCGCCCGCGCTGAACACCGGAGCTATGCGTCTGCGGTTCCACTATGGAATCCACGGAGAGAACGCGGAGCAGATCCGTTCGACCACTGCCGAGGAGTTGCGGGAATTCAAAGCGACCAGCACACCGCCAGGCCGAACCGGCAGCTCCCTGGCAAGCCTGCTGATTATCCTGCCGGACACGGAGTCCAAAGGCTGGCGGTCTATCGACGTTTTGTACGGAGAGTTGAAGTCGCTCGCTGTGAGTCAAGGGCTGATGATCGGCCAGTTCCACCCTGAGTGCGAGGAGCGTGCTGCTCGTAACGCGTCCTTCCGCGTCTCAAGGTCGCCGATCGCCCTCATCGCAGTCCGTCATATGGCCGTCCACGATGTCTTGTTCCTGCATCGAATACGGACTGAATTTGAGGCCTATCACAGTCGGTTCGGAGTGCACTATGCCGAGGGCCGAGTCCGGGACCGGCTGCTCCGGAGTCTGTACGAGGGCGCGGTGGAGACGTTCGGAATCTCGTTGATCAAGGAGAGCGGAACAGATGTCTGACAAACCGTCAGATCCCGTACGCATGCGGGAACTTCTTTACGGTGCCCTGCTGTCCCGGGCTTTGTGTGCCGCCGCCGAACTGCGGATTCCCGACGCCCTCACCGAAGGGCCGCGGACGGCCGAGTTTTTGGCGAGGCGAGTCGACGCTGATCCACTGGTACTGGACCAACTGCTCCGTACGCTTTCCTCATTCGAGGTCTTCGAACACCTCCCGGACGGGAGGTATGCGCTGACCGGGTTGGGGGCCGCCCTCTGCTCCGACACACCAGGCTCCGCCCTGCCTACAGCACTTCTGGTCAATGCCGAGGTCGGGGCGGCGTGGGCCGGTCTGCTGGGTACCGTCCGGACAGGGAAGCCCGCCTTCGAATCAGTCCACGGGCTGTCGTTCTTCGACTACCTGGATCTCAATCCTGCGGTACGCGAAATGTTCGACCGCTCCCAAGCCTGCGATCTCCAGCTGTCCCTGGATCAGATCGTGTCCGCGGTTGATACCGCGGCCCGCACGATAGTCGATGTTGGCGGGGGCGACGGGACGTTGCTCTCCCACCTCCTGACAGTGCTTCCGCAGGCACGAGGAATCCTTATGGACACCCCGGCTACCGTCTCCCGTGCGGCCGCCTTGTTCGACGCCGCCGGTCTGTCGGACCGGGCCACGGTTCTTTCCGGAGACTTTTTCGCCGCGGTTCCGGAAGGCGGTGATCTGTATCTGCTGCGGGAGATCCTGCACGATTGGGACGATCCGCAGTGTGTCGCGATCCTCAGGGCCTGCCGTAGTTCGATGGCTTCCGAGGCACGACTCCTGATCATCGAGCGGGTGGCCGACGAGGATTCGCCCCAAGCCGCGCAGGACAATATGACGTCGCTGATGGACCTGTACATGATGACGGTTCTCCGAGGGAAGGAACGTTCCCTTACCGACTTCGACCGCCTCCTTGCCAGTGCCGGATTCAAGCGGGGCTCCGCCACGCTGATCCCAGGACGGGTCGCTGTGATCGAGGCGGTGTCGCGGTCGGCGTGCTGACGGGCACCCTTGCGGCGGCGGGCGCGATGGGCGATCAGTTGCTGATCCTGGGAACCCTCCGTCGAGTGGCCGCCAAGTCGGCCTGAGGGTCCGGCGACTCGGTGGCCCGGTGGCCCGGTGGCCCGGTGGCCCGGTGACTCGGTGACTCGGTGACTCGGTGGCCCGACGGGGCTACGGCAAGAACTTCAGCTCAGTGGCGTACCGGACTTCGTAGAGGCGTGTCTCGGCCCGTTCCCGGCCTTCGGGGTCGGCGATGTCGCGGTACATGCCGACGACCCCGTCACCGGTCGCGGCGGCCTGGGCGTCGTCCAGCCCGCGCCACAGTGCGTCGGCGGCGTCGGCGGCCGATTGCACGGCGGTGTGGTCGGGGCCGTACGTCTCGGCCCGGCGCCGGGCGAGGTCCGCGTACAGCCCCACCGCGGTGCTCGCGTCGCCGGCGGCCGCAGTCGTGTGGGCGTGGACTTCGAGGGCCGCCGAGGCGTTGGGGTGTTCGGGCCCGTGCTGCACGATCACCGTCGCGGCAAGAAAGGTGGACAGCCGTACGGCTTCAGTGTGGTTGTCCGCGTCCTGGGCCGCGCGGATCCCCGCCAGGACATCGACGAGTTCAGTCGGCGGACCCGGTGTCGACCCTGGCCGGGTGACGCTGGACGATACCGGAACGGGTTGTGGGATGAAGGGAGTTCGGGTGGGTTTGGGTGGTGTGCTGGTGAACCCCGCCTGCGCCTGCGCCTCCGCCTGCGCCTCCGCCTGCGCCTCCGCCTGCGCCTCCGCCTGCGCCTGCGGCTCGGCGGCCGCGGACTGCCGGAGCCGGTCGAGGTGACGCTGGGCGTAGTCGCCCATGTCCATGTTCAAGGGGCAGTCCCCGCCGGGGGCGGGCTGTGGGATCTGCCGCCGTAAGGCGACGATGTCCGTGCCGAGCTGACGGGCTTCTTCGGTGTCGCCCAGCTCGCGCCACAGACTGACGACGTTGTCCGCGGCCGTGCGGACCGATTCGTCAGCGGTGCCGTAGGCCTCGAGGCAGGCCAGGGTGAGGTCGTAGGCGAAGTCCAGGGCGACCGTCGTACGGCCCGCTTGCCGGGCCAGGACCATCTGGAGTTCAGCGACACGGAGCGTGTGGTCGTGCCGGACGCCGAGGTGGCGGACCAGGTCGGCCGCCAAGTCGGCGGCTTCACGCATCGCTTCGTCGTATCGGCCGTCTTCGGCGGTGGCCCGGATCGCCGCGATGACGGTGGGGACATCGTCGCGTGTCCCGGCCGGGAGCGCTTGTGCCCGCCGGGTGGTTGACGCCTCGGACAGGTCGTCGAGGTGCTGCTGGGCCGCGGCCAGGGAGTAGGAGCCCATGCCGCTGATCCACCGGCGCATCTCGACGATCTCGTCGCCGAGTCGGCGCGCGCCGGGGCCGGACCCGAGATCGGTCCACAGCTGGTGCGCGGTGTCCGCCGCGGCCTGGGCCTGCGGATCGTCGTAGCCTGCGGAGCTGGTGCGGGCCCGCGTCCTGGCGATGTCTATCCACAGTCCCGCTGCCTGCGCGGGACGGCGGGCGACGTTGGCGAGGTAGGCGTGTGTCTCCTTCGCCGACAGCAGATCCGGGTGGTCGGGGCCGTGCCTGCGGAGCACTCCCTCGGACAACTCCGCGACCAGGGCGATGGCTTCGTCCGTACGCCCGGCGGCGGTCGCGGTACGGATCCGGGTCAGCTCGTCGGCGTACGGGTGGGACCGGTTCTTCACGGTGTCGACCGGAATCCGGACCACGGACACACTGGCCGTCGCGGTGAGGATGCGCGTCGGCCCGGCCAGCACCGGGGGTTCGGTCCGTTCCCAGTCGTCGGCGTCGTACTCCTCAGCGCCGGGAAGCGTGTTGACCAGGGGCAGGCAGGCGGTGGGCACGAGTTCGACGGTGCCCGCGCTGAGTGCCGCCCGGCGGGCGATCTCCTGGTGCACGTCGATGGGTTGCACCAACGGCCCCTGCCGGGAGAACCCCCGCCGCAGGCTGGTGGCCAGCGTCCGGGTCCAACTGCTGGCGAGTTCCTCCGTGCGTGGCGGGTTTACCGTGCCCCAGACAGGGAGCGGGCCGGAGAACCGTTCGGGCGTACGGCTGACTACCTGCCAGACATCAGGCTCGGTGTCGAAATCAACGATGACCAGGGTGTCTTCGGGCTGACGGGGGGCGAGGGTGTCGACCACCCAGGACCACGGCAACCCGCTGTAGCGGACATTCCTCATCGTGGAGTCGCGTAGTCCGAGGTGGAGTTCGCCACCGCTTTTGCCCCCGGCGAGCAGGCCGCCGGTCAGATAGACCAGAACCGGACCCGCGTTCGCCGCGGCCTGTTGGAGGTAACCGCGTACGGCCTGGGCGTCGGCTGCGTCGTTCAGCTGGACTACATCGGCGGGGATGTTCCCGGGCAGGAGCTGACTGGGCGACAGGCTGGTCAGCGCGGCGAGGTTCGACCCGCCGTCCTGACGCTTGCGACGTCGGGAAGTACGGCGTCCCTCGATGATGAGCACCAGACCTCGGCGCGTCTCGGACTGTGGCTGCGACATCGGGTCCCACCCCCGCGTGATCGGCTGGAACCGGACGGTAGCAGTCGGGCGGCCGGTTGCGGTACTGCCTCCATCAAACGGATATTCAATGACAATCCGCTGCATACCTTGCATTTGATCAAGAACGGGGGCATGCCGAACGGGTTGAGGTAGTAGACAACTGCCGGGGCGATGTAGGCAGTATGAGAACTCGTTCAACTGGTTCAACCGGTCAAGCGGAACAGTGTGCGAGATGTCCGGTGGGAACCGGATACATCCGGGACGAAAGGTGTGCCGCCCAGTCCGATTCCGATGAAATTCCCGTCGAGCACTGAACCACGGCCCTGAGAGTGAGTCAGGTCTGCCCAACGTTCTCCTGCGGTTCCCTACAGCGCGGCGGTAGCAGGAGAGCGATCTTCTGTAAGGGCGTGGCCGGCCCTGCCCGACTCAGGGCAGGCCTTGGCAGCGTGAATGGGGAGAACACGATGACGGGTCCGTACGACTACGAGCCGGACGTGACCGTACGCCTTGACGGTGACGGCGGTCCGGGTACGGTCAACGGCCGACTGCTGGACGTGCCACCCGGCTCCGGACCTGATGTCCAGCGGGCGATGGCGCTGTCCAGCGCCCGCACACTTGCCGGATTACTGCAACGGCCCGTCACGGTCCGGGTGGTCGGCACCGACGGCGTCGACACTGACCTGACGGTCGAGGACGACGACGAACCGCCCCGGGAGCCCGTACCCGCGCCGACCGGCCCGTCGCCCGCCAACGGGCAGGCCGCCACGGTGCTGCCGATGCCCGCCTGGCTTCAGGAGGAGGAAGAACCACCGCCGGCGACTTTCCCGTCGCCGTCCGCCGCCGCGCCGGTCCCGCGGCCACCGGCGGAACCGGTCATGAAGTTGCACGAGGCGGATTTCGACTACGGAACTGACGAGTACGTCAGGCGGACTCAGCCGTCACCCGGCCGCCGCCCCTGGATGTTGGTCGCGGTGATAGTCGCCGTGGTGGTCGGGGCGGCGACCGCTGCGGCCTACTTCGGCCGGGCCGACACCGACACCACCCCGAAGACTCAGGGTTCGACCCTGAAATCCGTACAGCCCCTCGCCCCTGTGCGACAAGGCCCGGTGCCGTTCCCGGCAGTGCCGCCCCAGGGCTGGTCGGGCACGGCGGCGTGGACGGTGCCGATCGCCACCCCGGCCGCGAAGGCCCCCACCGTGGCGGCTGACCGCAATGTCCTGGCCGTACTGACCCAGGACCGCAAGCTGCTGATCATCGATCCGCACACCGGTCTGACCAAGAAGAGCTGGCCGCTGCCTGAAGGCGAGCAGCACGGCGTCCGGCTGGGCAAGGTCGAGGGCCTCCTGGTCGCCTGGGTCCAAGTCGCCGACCAGTTCGTCTACGCAGCGGCGGACGGGTCCGGGGAACTGGTGGCCGTCCGGCTCGCGCCGAACCAGACCATCAGCATCGGCGGGGACTCCCCCCTGCTCAGCGCACCCGGCGGTACTGCGGTCATGCTGGCCAACGCCACCCGGCCGGTAACGCTGCCCGCCGGGGTGACCGCTGTCGCGGCCGACGGCACCACGGTGACCGGGGCCTCGTCGGCGGGCAGTTGGTGGACGAACAGCAACGGGAAGCTCTCCGCCGAGACCAAGCCGACCCCGCCGCGCGACGGCGCCACGGTGCTCCGGGTCGCCGGAGCGGGCCACGGCAGGATCGCCGTCGTGTGGACGGGCCCGGACTCCACGAAGCAGACCGTCGTGATCTACGACGTCAACACCGGGCGGGCCCAAGTCAACGCGGACGGCCCGGCCGACCAGATTACGGCGGCCGGGTCGTGGGTGTGGGGACGCGACAACACACTCGTCGCGCTCGGACCCGTCGTCTTCGACCTCGACGCCTCGAAGGCGTCCCTGCGCGTCGGTTTCACCCCGGTCATCGGCTGGGGTTCCAGCCTGTACGGGCGTACGGCCGACGGGGCCGTCGTCGTCGACGCCAAGGACGGCGCCAAGCCGCCGGTCCGACTGCCCGACGGCACTCCGACGCCGTGGGCCGCGACCGGCGGACAACTCCTGCTGACGCTCAGCAGCCCAGAACACGGGACCGCGCTCTACTCTCTCCCACCGGCCGTCGAAGGTTCCACTCCGCTCTGAGATGTACAGATGAGGAGCATCTTGTGAACAGGTCATTGCTCCACCGCCGCCTGGTGACGGCGGCGTTGGCAGCGGGAATGGCGGTCGCCGCCGCCTCCGCTGGGGCCTCGGCTACGCCGGCGCCGTCCGTTCCGCCCGCGAGCCCGTCGGCCCCCGCACCGGTCGAACCGGTGGCGGGGGAGGCTCCGGTTCCGACTGCTGCGCCCCCCACCGCTGCGCCGCCGTCGGCGAAGGTTCCAGCGTCAGCACCGAACAGCCCAGTGCCCGCTGCCGCGCGGCAGCCCGCTTCCGCTTCCCCCGCGTCGGCACCGCGTCCGCTGCCTGTGGAACCGGTTCGCGACCCGGTCCGCGACCCGGTGTCCGTCCCCACCGGCACCACCGTTCCGGTGTCGTCCGGTTCTACCCCGGCCGGCTTTGTACCGGTCGGCCCGGACGGACCGGAGGCTCCCAGAGCCGCGAGTGTTCCCGGCACAGCCGCGCGGCCCGCCGGGCCGGAAGTCCTGATGGGCCCCGGAGTCGACGAACTGCCTTTGCCGACACCGCTCGTGGGTGGCCCGGCGAAGTCGAAGACCGGAGCCCAGACGCCGGTCGGCCCCGAGACCGACCCGATGGTCTCCACCGTGCTGGCCGCTGCCGCACCGCCGCCGACCACGCGCGGAGCTGAGCCGACGGCGGACTTCCTGCCGCTGCCCGAACCCGCGCGGCCCGCGACGGGGCACCCGGCGCAGCCGGTGTCCGAACCCGGCCTCACCCCGGGCCGCAACCGGGCACAGCCCGGCCCGGAGATCGGCGACCTGCCACTGCCCCCGCCGGTGGTCGGCGGCCTGCCGCAGCCGCCGAAGTCGGAACCCCAGAAGCCGGAGCCGTCCACGCCGTTCCTGCCGGTCATCGACCGCGGTGACCGCGACAACCGGAACAACCAGGGCGGCAGTGCGTCGACGGCCAAGCCGCCGAAGACCCGGGACCCGGAGCCGAAGGCGCCGACTGAGAAGCCGAAACCGAAGCAGCCGGTCGCCGACCGTGACGACGACAGGCCGCGGGTGCCAGTCATCGACATTCCGGTGCTCCAACGTCCCCCGGTGACGGTGCCGGTCCCGGTGGTGGACGTGCGTCCGACGCGTCCTGATCCGGTGCCGGATCCGGTCACGCCGAAGCCGAAGCCGGACCCGAAGACTCCGACGGTGCCGAAGCCGGACCCGGCGGTGCCGACCACGCCGACGACCCCGGCGGTGCCGAAGCCGACCCCGACGACCCCGACGACCCCGACGACCCCGACGACCCCGACGACCCCGACGACCCCGGCGGTACCGAAGCCGACTCCAACCACGCCGACGACCCCGGCGGTACCGAAGCCGACTCCAACCACGCCGACGACCCCGGCGGTGCCGAAGCCGACTCCAACCACGCCGACGACCCCGGCGGTGCCGAAGCCGACTCCAACCACGCCGACGACCCCGGCGGTGCCGAAGCCGACCCCGACGACTCCAACCACCCCGACGACCCCGACGACCCCGGCGGTGCCGAAGCCGACCCCGACGACCCCGAGCACCCCTGCCACCAAGCCCGTTCCCGAGACCAAGCCCGTTCCGGTCGCCAAGCCGACTCCTGACACGCCGTTGGCTGAAAGGCCCGCCGCGAAGCCGGTCACGACCGCCCCGACCACCCCGACGCAGCCGGTGGCGAAGCCCGAATCCAAGACCGCCGTACCGGCCGCGCAGAAGGCTGTGACCGCCGCGTCCAGGCCGGACGCGAAGCGGGCGCCCACGACCACGACCGCGCCGACCACGACCGCGCCGACCACGAACCCGTCACCGTCCACAACCTCCACGCCGGACCCGACACCCTGATCCACCCCTGGGGTGCGGCGAGTCTCTCTGTCGCGCCGCACCCCGATGTCGACGAACGGGAAACGTTCAATGCACCTCGGCGTAAGCAAGGGCGCCACCGGACGGCGTACGTTCCACATCGGCAGGACCAAGCCGACAGCCGTCATCGGCGGTGGGCGGGAACCGGGTGAAGTCTGCCTGCTCGTGTTCGGCGTCGCCTCCGGCATGCTCTTCGCGTTGGCTGTGCCGGTCATACCGCTCAAGGTCCTGGGGCTGATTGTCTTTCCGTCGCTCGCCTTCGCCATGGTTTTCCTGCCGTACCGGCGGCGGACGTTCTATCAGCACTTCGCGATCAATCACGCCTACAAGCGCATCCTGCGTTCCGAGTTCCGCTACCGGCCGTCGGCTGCGGAGCAGGACGGGGAGCAGCATTCCTACCCGGAACTCCCGGGAATCGGCCGGGTACGGTGGATATCTGTCCCGTTCGGGATGGATCAACTGGCTGTTCTCATCCATATCGACCAGCAGACGATCACCGCCGCGGTCGAGATCGAGGACCTTGGTGCGGGGTTGCAGGATGTGGCGGACCAGAAGGCGCTGGCCGACCGGTTCGGCATATTGCTCCAGCACATCACCGACAGCGGCAGTTTTGTCACCCGACTGCAACTCCTGACCCGGACCATGCCCGCGACGCCGGTCGTTGAGGACCACGATCGAGGTTGGCGTGGCGCACGTCAAAACCCGGACCAGACTGACGGTCTCCCCGCGGAACCACAGACGACAAAACCGATCCCGGCCGGGCAGCGTCGAAGCTATCTGGCGGTGTGCATGCATTACACGCCGGAACTCGCCGCCGACGCGGTGGCGACGGGCGCCGGGCGCAAGGGGCTCGGTGTGGTGATGGGGCGTGAACTCGCAGATGTTTCCACGCAGTTGATCCTCGCTGGTATCCGTGTCCGGCACTCGTTGGACGAACCGCGGCTGGCCTCGCTGATCCACGGGATGTACGACCCGGACCATCAGGTCGATGCGTACGAAGGGATGCGGGCGCGCAACGCCTGGCCAGGCGAACTCGACGCCATGCAGCCCACTTTCCTGCTGGCCAGGACCGGTGATTCGGGAGCGGCCGTGCCGTGGTGCCACGCCACCGCCTGGATCATGGACTGGTCGCCGGCTCCGGCCGGAGTGAACTTCCTCGCCCCGCTTTTGCTCCCCGTGCCGGATGTCATCCGTACGGTCGCTGTGACGATGGACCTCGAACCCGTAGCGGTGACCACAAGGAAGACCAAGGGGCAGTCAGAGGCCTCCTGGGAAGCTGAGTCGAGTCGTACGGATGACCCGCGCGCTGCGGCCGGGGTGAACATCGTCGGCTACATCACCGTCTCCTCCCGAACGCCCGGGCAACTCGCCCTGGACAAGAAGGTGGTCCGCGCGGCAGCCGGCGAGCGCTTCGTCAAAATCGGGTGGTGCGACCGCGAGCAGCACCGCGCGTTTGTGAACATTCTGCCGTTCACGACCGGCATCCGACGCTTGAGCCCGCCCCGGTGAAGGCGCCGGTCGGCGGCGGCTGGTCAGTCCCGGACACCAATCGGCCCGCGGTCATCGTCCTGGTGTCGACGGCGGCCTCCTGCAGCGCTTCCATCGGAGTGACCCGGCCCGCCCGCCACGACGCCGCCACGACGCCGCCACCACGCCGGCCAATGCCACGAACAGGCCGGTGAAGAAAGCCAGGTAGTACGGCCACGTGTAGTCGCCGATGGCGAACCAGCGCGGCGCGACTTCGCCGTCCGCCATCCGAGCGGCCAGCCGCGGCGCGGCGAACCGGCCGAGCACGCAGCCCGCTGCGGAGGCGACCAGGCCCACCACCAGACCCTCAACGAACACAACTCTGCGTACCTGGCCAGGACTTGCCCCCGCTAGGCGCAGCAGTCCGAACTCCCGTCGTATCGCGGACTGTCCCGTTTACAGCTTCGGCAGCGACATCGACCACCAACTGAACGACTGCGGGGGAGAGTTCGGCGGCCTGCGCGTCGGTGTGGAAAAGCGCGTCCTCGAAGCCGAGGTTCTTCACAACTCCGACAACCCGCACGTTGCCGCGGTCCGTCAGCAGTTCCTGACCGGAACTTCCGGCACAGCGCGCCGGGATGGAGTCTTCGGGGTAGGGCTGGCCATATCCGTAGGGGTGATCCCCCGGGGGCCTGGTCGCGCGCGGCAGGCGCTCAGGTCCGGGGCGGTGGTGGTGACACAACCCCACCCCGACGACGAACTGGGCTTGCTCATCGCTGACCCCGCGACGATCCGGCTCCCGCTCCCGGTTTCCTGCCGCTCCAGCGCGCTGGACACAAACGCCAGAGCCAGCGCGGAGGCCGCCAGCGCGGCACCCACCCAGTTCGGCGCGGCGTCTGGATCAACGTGCCCGGAGACCCGAAGACCGCTGCGTACCTCGCCCCTGACGCAGAGAGAATCCCTTCATTGGCAGGCGAGTTGGTCGACTGGCTGAATGCGGGTGATCTCGGCACGCACGTCCTGATCCGCGCGGCCATGGCCCACCTCAACCTGGTGAACATCCACCCGTGGCAGGACGGCAACGGCCGGATGTCGCGCTCACTCCAGACGCTCCTCATCGCCCGCGGCGGCGTGCTCGCCGCCGAGTTCTCCTTGATCGAGGCCTGGCTGGGCAAACCGGCGAACACCTGGGACTACTACAAGGTCCTGCGGCAGGTCGGCGGAGCCGAGTGGTCGCCTGAGCGGGACGCCTCGGCCTGGATCCGCTTCAATCTGCCGGCGTACCACCAGCAGTCCCAGTCAGTGCGGCAACGCATCGAGCGGTCCAGCCAGTGCTGGATCGAACTGGCCGAATACGCCGAGCGGCACGGTGTCGACGAACGACAGGTCACGGCTCTCCACGACGCAGCCCTCGGCGGCCGGGTCCGCCGGGCCCGCTACCAGCGGGCGGAGAACCTCAGCAATCAGCAGTCCGTACGGGATATCCGCAGCCTCACGGAGGCGGGTCTGCTCGAGGCGGTCGGCAACACCAAGGCCAGGCACTACGTGCCTGGCCCGCGCTTCCCCAAAGCGGTGCTCGACCAGGTCACGCAGCCGCTCTGGCTCATTGATCCGTACGAGGGCTGACCGCAGACCGGCGCTGCTCTGTCGAAGTCTCTGACGCCGGAGCATCCGAGCCCCCGGCCACGTCGGCGCAGACTGCCGTCAGTTCTGCGCGATCCACCGGGCCGGTGCGCAACCGTTCAGCGTCCCCGGGCTTCTGCCGGGAGCAGCGGACTGGGAACCGATGACTCCCCGTACTGCGTTCTCCCGGGTAACGCGAGGGGCAAAACAGACCCCCGCCACCGGACGGACGGTGTTGATGAACGAGCTGGTCCCCGGCGGAAACCTGCCACTCCCGGACGGTGCGCTCGCCATCCAGGTCACCGGCCCGTTCGACCTGTCCGCCCTCATCACGGGCGACAGTGGGAAAGTCGACGGGGACGGCGACTTCGTCTTCTTCAACCAGCCGTCGGCCCCGGGCGTCCGGCTGACCGCCGACACCATCACGGTGGATCCGCTGCGGCTGCGCGCGGGGGCGGGGCGCGTCACCGTCGTCGTCAGTTCCGCCGGGCCGGGGGCGCGTCTGGGGCACCCCGTTCTGCTGGTCACCGGGCCCGGTGGGGCGTTGCTCGCCCGGTTCACCCCGGCGCGGCCGACAAGCGAGACGGTGCTACTCCTCGCAGAGATCTACCGGCGCGGAACCGGCTGGAAGCTCCGGGCGCTCGGGCAAGGCTATGCGGACGGACTCGCGGGCGTGGCAAGGGACTTCGGTGTCGACATCTCGGATGACGGAACGTCAGCACCACCGGATGCGCAGTCAGGCGCGGGTGAACTCCCGTACGGCGTCATGGTTCGTGTCAACGCCGAACGGGCCCGGGTCAACGTGCCGCCGATCGCCCAGGACCAACGGCTCACCGCTGCCGCGCGGGCGCATGCCGCCGGCATGGCCGGGCAGGGCCGCCTCAGTGCCGAAGGCGTCGAAAGCTCCGCAGGCCGTACGGGAAAATCTGTCTACCAGCAGGTCACCGACCGGGGCTATCGCTATCTGACCATCGCCGAACACCTGGTGTCCGGGCCTGAGACGGCGGACGAGTTCCTGGACTACTGCCTGAGTGACGCGGAGTCCCGCCGCCCGGTGTGCGACGCGGCGTTCAGCCACGTCGGCATCGCGCACGCCGTCACCCCCTCCGGCGACTACTACTGGACGGCATTGTGGGCACGGCCGTTCACGGCGGACGGGCTGACCCGGACGACGGCTGAAGTCGTCCGGCTGACCAACGCCGCGCGGGCGGCGGCCGGGCTCAGGGCACTGGCCGGAGAGGCACATCTGGTCGCGGCTGCGCAGGCGTACAGCGCGGACATGATCGCGCGCGATTTCTACTCGCACACGGCCCCGGACGGCAGCCAGCCGTGGGACCGGGCCGCCGCCGCGGGCAGCAGGCACCGGGGCATCGGTGAGAACATCGCCTGCGGCCAGCGGTCCGCCGCCGAGGTGGTCCAGGGGTGGATGGACAGCCCGGGGCACCGGGCGAACATCCTCAAGCCGGAATTCACCCACCTCGGGATCGGCTTCGCCGGCGGCGGACGCGCCGGCACGTACTGGACCCAGCTCTTCGGCTCGGTCTGACCCAAAGGCAAGCCTGTCTGACCCAACGGCGGATACGTCTGACCCAACGGCGGATCTGTCTGACTTGGCGTCAATCGCGTGTCTACACAAGCTGATTTCTCGATCCGGCTTGAGTACACGGAGACGCAGATCGAGGCCGACCTCGAACTCGGCCACAGCAGTGATCTGGTCGCGCCGCTCTACGGGCTCGTCGGGGAGCACCCGCTGCGGGTGCTCCGAGCGGGTTGCGCGGCCTGGGCGGCCTGGGCGGCCTGGGCGGCCCGCGCGGTTCAGGCGGTCAGCCGGTCGTGCGCAGCCCGTCGACCAGCACCCGGAAGACGTGCTCAGCCTCGTCGGGTGTCTGTTCCCTGGACCAGGACAACGCGCCGACCATGGCGAACAGGTCGGCCGGGCGGGTGTCGGTGCGCACCTCGCCGGCTTCCTGTGCGCGCCGGAGCAGCAGTTCGCCGGAGTCCTGCATGGTGTAGCACGCGTTGCCGAGCGCCGAACCCGACTCCTTCGCGCTCGCCATCATCGCGGTCACCAGGCCGCGGTACGTGGTGGCGTGCTCGACCGCGTTGCGCAGCCACGACTCCAGCGCCTCGCCCGGCGCTTGACGCCCCATCAAGTCGTGCGCGCGGGCGCTGAGGTTGTCCAGGCTGTCCTGCAGCAGGATTTCGAGCAGCACCTGCCGGTTGGGGAAGTGCCGGTACAGCGTGGCGTTGCCGACCCCGGCCGCGCGCGCGATGTCGTCGAGCGAGGCGTCCGTCCCGTGCTCGCGGAAGGCGGTGCGGGCCTCGTCGAGCAGCCGGTCGTAGTTGCGGCGCGCGTCGGCGCGCATCCGCGGGCGCTCGGGCGTCCCGGCGGCAGCTGGCTCTGGCGGTTCTGCCGCTGTGCGGGGCTGTGCCGCCGTTGCGGTCTGGGCTGCCGTTTGGGTCTGGGCTGCCGTTTGGGTCTGGGCCGCCGTGTGGGTCTGGGCCGCCGTGTGGGTCTGGGCTGCTTTTGGGGTCTGGGCCGCTGTCTGGTTCTTCGGCATCGCGTCCTCCGGGTCCGTTCCACCGCTGCGCGTCAGCAGACTCCTTGTCAAGTGGGGAGTCTCCCCGTTATGTTACCAGAGCATAACCGGGGACTCTCCCTGTTTAGT
The DNA here is from genome assembly GCF_057291755.1 of Kitasatospora sp. UYEF31. Lineage (NCBI taxonomy): Bacteria > Bacillati > Actinomycetota > Actinomycetes > Kitasatosporales > Streptomycetaceae > Kitasatospora > Kitasatospora sp. UYEF31. The sequence goes on along the minus strand of NZ_JBXAWK010000069.1, from coordinate 4,127 downwards.
TGCGGAGACCTTCCCGGACCGTCTGACGACTTACGGAGAGCCATGTCCGAAGAGACCTTGCAGACAGCGAAAAACCGGGACCCAGGGCCCGGGGACACCGCCCAGGACGCCCCGCGGACCAAGCGTCCCGGCCTCGTCCTCGCGCTGATCCTGACCTGCCAGACCATGTTCATCCTGGACACCTCGGTCGTGAACATCGCGCTCCCGGACATCCAGCGCGCCCTGGAATTCTCACCCACCAGCCTCTCGTGGGTGCTCAACGCGTACATGCTGGCGTTCGGCGGACTGCTGCTGCTCGGCGGCCGGATGGGCGACGTCTTCGGCCACCGGCGCACCCTCATCGCCGGCGTCACCCTGTTCACCATCGCCTCATTCATCGGCGGTATCGCGCCGAACTCTGAGACGCTCCTCCTCGCCCGCGCGCTCCAGGGAGTCGGCGCGGCGATCGCGGCGCCGACCGTACTCGCGCTCATCGCCACCCACTTCGCCGAAGGCCCCGCCCGGACCAAGGCCCTCGGCGCGTACGCCGCGGTCTCGGGTTCCGGCGCGGCCATCGGCCTCATCGGCGGCGGCATGCTGACCGACTGGGTGTCCTGGCGCTGGGTGTTGTTCGTCAACATCCCGATCGGCCTCGCCGTCGTGTTCCTCGCCCCGCTGTACATCCACGAGACCGAGCGCGTCCAGGGCCGCTTCGACGTGGCCGGCTCCCTCACCTCGACGGTCGGCATGACCGCGCTGGTGTACGGATTCATCCGGGCCGCCTCCGAAGGCTGGTCGGACGCCCAGGCACTCGGCTCCTTCGGCCTCGCCGCCGTGCTCCTCCTCGGCTTTGTGGTCATCGAGTCCAAGGTCAAGCAGCCGATCATGCCGCTGCGCCTGTTCGCCGACCGTAACCGGGCCAGCGGCTACCTGGCCTTCCTGTTCGCCATGGCGGCGGGCAACGCGCTGTTCTTCTTCCTCACCCAGTTCCTCCAGGAAGTCCTCGGGTACGGACCGCTCAAGGCGGGTCTGTCCTTCCTTCCGCTGGCCGGACTGATCCTCGTCTCGGCTGGTGCGGTCAGCAAGGTGCTCCCGAAGTTCGGCACCAAGGCCGTGATCGTGTTCGGCGCGGCGGGCATCACCGTCGCGCTCCTGTGGCTGTCGCGGCTGTCCGCCTCCGCGAACTACTTCCCCGACGTCCTCGGCCCGATGCTCGTAGCCGGAATCGGTATGGGCGCGATGCTCGTGGGTGTCACCACGGTCCTGCTCGGCGGCGTCGAGCCCGAGGACGCCGGTGCTGCCTCAGGCCTGCTCAACGTCATGCAGCAGATCGGCGGCGCGCTCGGACTCGCCATCCTGGTCGCGGTGTTCGGCAGCTACAGCCGCAAGGCTGACGTGCTGACCGGGGCCACCCCCACGGAGCAGGCGCACCACGTGCTGACCGAGGGCGTCACCAGCACCTTCGCGGTGGGCGCGCTGTTCACCGGACTGACCATCCTGCTGGCCCTGTTCATGCGCCGCACCCCCACCGCGCCCGACGCCGCCGGTACCGCCGCGGACCCGAACACTGTTCCGGCGCCGGCCAGCTGACGATCTGCCAGATATTCGCCGGCGGCGACTCGGCAGAGCCTGACCGCCATCTCGGAAAGCAGGTAGACACCCATGACCAGTCCACTCGGAATCCCCCTGTCAGTGCTGGACACCGCACCTTCGTGGCAGGGCTCCACCTCCACCGCGGCACTGCGCAACACCATCGACCTCGCCAAGCAGGTCGACCAGCTCGGCTACCACCGCTACTGGATAGCCGAACACCACAACATGCCCGCGCTGGCGACCTCATCGCCCGCCGTCCTGATCGGGCAGATCGCAGCCTCGACCGCCCACCTCCGGGTGGGCTCCGGCGGCGTCATGCTGCCCAACCACTCACCGCTGATCGTCGCCGAGCAGTTCGGCACACTCGCCGCTCTGTATCCGGACCGGATCGACCTCGGGGTGGGCCGTGCCCCCGGCACCGACCCGCGCACCGCGCACGCGCTGCGCCGCAACTCGGGCCTCGCGGGCGGCAGTGACTTCCGCGCGCAGATCGACGAACTCCAGAGCTACTTCGCCGACCCCGACGGCAGCACCAAGAGGTCGTCCGCAGCGGCCGTGCGGGCCGTTCCGGCGATGGAGCACCACGTGCCGGTGTGGGTGCTCGGGTCCAGCAGCGCGAGCGCCCAGCTGGCCGGCCGGCTCGGGCTGCCGTTCGCCTACGCACACCACTTCAACCCGTACGGAACGGCTGAGGCGGTCGCCGTCTACCGCGCGGCGTTCAAACCCTCCGCGCACTTGGCCGAGTCGTACGCGCTCGCCACCGCGTTCGGTGTGGTGGCGGAGACGGACGAACGCGCGCAGTGGCTGTCCGGTCCGCTGGAGGCCATAACCGCCCTCGGTATGCGCGGCCAGAACCCGCTGTTCCCGTCCCCTGAGGACGCCGCCGAGTTCCGGTTCAGCTCTGACGAACGCGAGATCGTGCGCCGGACGTACGGACCGCAGCTGGTCGGTGCGCCGGGCACCGTGCGGCAGAAGCTGGACAGCCTCGTCGGGGCGTCCGGCGTCGACGAGGTCATGGTGCTGACCGCCGTCCACGACCACGGGGAGCGGGTGCGCTCCTACGAGATGCTCGCCGAACTGGCGGCACTTTTAGTCACGAACTAGTAGTGTTTTAGCCACTTTTCTGAAAGTGAACGGCACAGGCCCGAACAGCACAGGCCCGAACGGCTACTGACCCGCACCGAGCTGGCCCGCACCGAGCTGGCCCGCACCGAGCTGGCCCGCACCGAGCTGGCCCGTACGGAATTGACCCGTACGGAACTGACCCGCACCGAACTGACTGAGGAGTCAACCGATATGGAATCCACAGACGACCGCAAGAAGGTCGCTCTCGAATGAGGAAGTTTCATCGTGATTCGTGCAGGTCACCGGGCCTGGTGTGACAAGTCGTTGGGGTGCTCGCGCAGCTCATCACGGTGATCGTCGTGGGGAGATCATCCGTCACTCGGTGGTGGGTCGTTCTCCTGGACCTCCTGCACGCTGCGTGCTCGTCCCCCTAACTCTGCGAGCAGAGCTGCGACGGCGGCTCGCGAAAGAGGGGGCATGGTCCAGAACCTGATGGTGTGGCTGCTGGAACGCCGCGTGGTGCTGAGCGAACGCGCCGAGCGGCTCCGTAAGCAGTTGGCCGACGTGGAGGCCGAAGTGGCCCGACTGGAGATGGCCGAGATCGTCTACCGGCAGTACCAGGAGGATGCCGAGGCGGGGCATCCCGACGCCGAGGCCTGGGGGCAGGCGCTGGAGGAGGCCACCGGCGGCGCCCCGGCCGTGCCCGCGCAGGCCGCGGTCGCGACGCCGGGTGCCGCAAGTCAGCTGCTGTTCGGCCCGCGCGGCCCCGACAGCCGGGTCGCGGACCTGCCCGCCGACTACCGGGCGGTCATGGAGGTCGTCGCGGGCGGAACCGGCCCGCTGCAGGCCAAGGACGTGGCGCGTGAGCTGGGGCTGGATCTGCTGCCGGCGAAGGTGGAGCCGGTGCGCGGGAAGCCGCGCAGGCTGGCCGAGCGCGGCTGGATCACCCGCACCCCGGCCGGACGCTACCTGCCCCGGTAGCCTGTCGGCCCTCCCGTGCGATGGCCGGTTCCGGCCGTAACGCGTGTGCCCCCAGACGGAGTTGGGCAACGTGTGAAGAAGAACGCCAACCCCGCCGGGGGCGACACCAGCCTTGTCTACTCCGTTCGCCTGCCGCTGTCCAGCTCGACGGTCAACCATGTGGCCTCGTTGATCCGCGGCCACCGCAAGAAGATCCGCTCCCGGTGGCGCACGCTGAACGAGGGGCGGATCGCCGTGATCGTGCTCGCCCACCTGCGCAACGACGAGCGGCTGGCCGACCTGGCCGGCGGCAACGCGGTCTCGGCCTCCACGGTGCGGCGCTGGGTGCTGGAGGTGATCGACCTGCTGGCCGCCCGCTCCCCGCGCCTGGACCGCGCACTGGCCAAGGTGGCCAAGGTGGCCAAGGACAGCGGATGCCTGGTGCTGCTCGACGGCACGCTGATCCGCACCCGACGCCGGACGGGTCGGGCGAACCGGAAGAACTTCTCGGGCAAGCACAAGACGCACGG